>JBAVWM010000097.1:0-24750 GCA_049697815.1 Methanoregula sp.
GTATTATGAACGATGCAGAACGTGATTCGGATCGGGCGGAAAACGGGATTCTGGATACAACAGAAAATCCATTGCCGGAACCAATTTCCAGTACTCCTGAACCGGATGAACAGAAGAAGGCATTGAGCGAACTGAACGATAAGTTCCTGAGACTTGCAGCAGATTTTGAAAATTTCAAACGGCGGACTTCAAAGGAACGCGAATCCATGGTTGCCCTGGCGAATGAATGTTTTGCAACTGACCTCCTTGAAGTGATGGATAATTTTGACCGGGCCTTAAAGTCCGACAATTCTCACCTCCGGGAAGGACTGGAGCAGATCCGCCAATTGCTCAACACACAGCTCCAGCGTCACGGCATCGTGCCCATAGATTCACTGAAAAAACCCTTCAATCCCTTGGAACACGAAGCGATCGCACACGTTCCTTCCGGAGAACCGGAGGGGACGGTCATCGATGAGGTTGCAAAAGGGTATAAAATGAACGAGAAGGTTATCAGATACGCAAAAGTTGCGGTATCAAAAGGAAATTAAGCTTATCAGAGGTGAAAACAATGGCAAAAGAGAAGGTACTGGGTATCGATCTGGGAACAACCTTTTCCTGCATGTCGATCATGGAAGCGGGAAAACCAATTGTCATCCCCAATGCTGAAGGCGGGCGAACAACTGCTTCGATTGTCGCGTTCACGAAAGAGGGCGAACGCCTTGTCGGGAGTCTGGCAAAACGGCAGGCTGTCACTAATCCCCAGCGCACGATCCAGTCCATCAAGCGGAAGATGGGGACCAGCGAGAAGATCCATATTGACAACAAGGATTATTCGCCCCAGGAGATCTCTGCAATGATCCTGCAAAAACTCAAGATCGATGCTGAAGCATATCTCGGGGAAAAGATCTCAAAAGCTGTTGTCACTGTTCCAGCGTATTTCAATGATGCACAACGTCAGGCTACCAAGGATGCCGGAAAAATTGCCGGTCTTGAGGTCCTGCGGATCATTAACGAACCAACAGCCAGTGCGCTGGCCTATGGCATCGACAAGGAACAGGACGTAACGGTCCTCGTCTATGATCTGGGAGGGGGGACATTCGATGTCTCTATCCTCACGCTGGGTGATGGCGTTTTCGAAGTCAAGTCCACTGCCGGGAACAACCATCTTGGCGGTGACGACTTCGATAAGCTGGTACAGGACTACCTGATCGAGGAATTTAAAAAGAAGGAAGGTATCGACCTGCGGAATGATCCCTATGCAATGCAGCGCCTCCGCGATGCAGCGGAGAACGCCAAGATCGAGCTCTCCCAGCGGCAGACCACCAACATCAACCTGCCTTACATCACGACCGATTCAAGCGGCCCGAAATTCTTAAACATCGATCTCACCCGTTCAAAACTCGAACAGCTCATCGGCGACCTTGTCGAATCAACGGTTGGACCGGTAAAACAGGCATTGAGCGATGCAAAACTCGAACCCAAGAATATCGATCATGTCCTTCTTGTCGGCGGTTCAACGCGTGTCCCGCTCGTGCAGGAAACGGTGAAGAAACTGCTCGGCAAGGAACCTGACAAAGGCATCAACCCTGACGAGTGTGTGGCACTCGGTGCAGGTATTCAGGGAGCTGTCCTCACGGGCGAGACCAAGGATATTGTCCTTCTCGATGTCACGCCGCTTACACTTGGTATCGAGACACTGGGCGGTATTGCAACCAAACTTATCGAGCGCAATACCACCATCCCGACAAGGAAGAGCCAGATCTTCTCGACTGCAGCTGATGGCCAGACCAGCGTGGAGATCCATGTTGTCCAGGGCGAGCGAGCGCTTGCCAAGGACAATTTCACACTCGGCAAGTTCCAGCTGACCGGCATCCCCCCGGCACCCCGGGGCATCCCCCAGATAGACGTAACCTTCGATATCGATTCAAACGGTATCATCCATGTCGCGGCAAAAGACCTCGGAACCGGCAACCAGCAGGCCATCTCCATCAAAGGCGACAAGAAACTCTCGGAAGAAGATATCAAGAAGATGATGGCTGCTGCAAAGCAGTTCGAAGCTGATGACAAGAAGAAGCGCGAGGAGATCGAACTCCGCAACCAGGCCGACACCGCTATCTTCACCGCAGAAAAGATGCTCAAGGAGAGCGGGGATAAGCTCGAAGCTGCGGACAAGACCAAGATCGAAGAAGGTGTTGCAGCAGTCAGGAAAGCGATCGAAGAGGACAATCTCGATGAGATCAAGAAGTCCATGGAATCCCTGACTGAAGCAGTCTATGCCGCCACCACCAAGATCTACCAGAAAATGCAGGCAGAACAGGCATCGGCACAGGCACAACAGGAAGGATCCGGTACAGAGCCCGGCCGGCAGCAGGAACCCAAAACCGATGACAACGTTGTCAATGCAGACTACAAAGTAAAAGACGAGTGACCGGATCATGGCCGGAGAGGACTACTACGAAACGCTCGGCATACCCAGGAACGCCGATGGCGCAGAAATAAAAAAAGCCTACCGCAATCTCGCCCGCAAGTTCCATCCGGATATCTGCAAGGAGCCCGGAGCCGAGGAAAAGTTCAAGAAGATCAATGAAGCTTACAGTGTCCTCTCGGACGAGCAGAAAAAACGGCAGTATGACAATATGGGTCACGAGACCTACACGAATGCTTCCCGTGGCTCGTATACCGGAGGCGGGGGATTCGGCAACGGGGGATTCTCTGCTGACTTCTCCGGTTTTGGTGATATCTTTGATTTTTTTGGGGGGGGTCAGCGGAGGTCCGGTCCCCAGCCCGGCGCAGACCTCCTGATGCGGATCCAGGTACGACTCGAAGAGGCGGTTGCCGGCACGGACCGTGAGATCGAAGTGATGCATACCGAACCCTGCCCTACCTGCAGCGGGTCGGGGAGCGCAACGAAAAAACTCAACACCTGCCCCCGCTGCGGGGGTTCAGGCCAGATGCGGCAGGCCACAAATTCCCCGTTCGGGCAGTTTATCCGGATGACGCCCTGTACGCAGTGCGAAGGGCGGGGGAAAATCCCGGAAAAAGTCTGCAGGGAATGCCGGGGTTCCGGCCATACCAAGGTAAAACGAAAGGTATCCGTCCATATCCCTGCCGGGATTGATAACGGGATGCGCCTCCGCATGGAGGGCTATGGGGAAGCCGGCGATTACGGCGCCCACAACGGTGACCTGTTCATCGAAGTCTATGTCCTGCCTCACGACCGGTTTATCCGGTCCGGTGATAACCTCGAGATTACGATCGAGATCTCACCGGCACAGGCCGTTCTGGGGACCCTGATTGTCATCGAGACTATCGACAAGCGCCATATTGACCTCAAAGTACCTGCCGGTATCCAGTACAATACCGCATTAAAGATAAGTGGTGAAGGGGTTAAGCGGCGCGGAAAACCCGGCGATCTTCTCGTCCGGGTGAAGATTGTCACCCCCCGTTCTGTCAGCAATGAGCAGAAAGAACTCTATGCAAAGATCGCTGAACTTGAAGGAAAAAATCACAGTGACGGAGGGTTCTTCTCAAACATCATGGGCAAAAAGAAAGGAAAAAAATAAGTCGCCCGTTCATTCTCCATACTACCCCTCATTTTTTTAGGAACTGCCACAAATGAGATCAGGATGAAGCTGATCTTCGAGCTCTCCGGTGAAAATCCAACGCTCCCGCTCGCAGAACTAGGGTGTGTAGGCACCGTTCTCGACCAGCGGCCGCAGGTCGCAATCGTTGAGTCGTCGGATCCGCATGCGGCACACCGCCTTGCCATGACCCACGGCGTCCTTAAGTATCTCGGGGAATGCGAGCCGAATCTTGCGGCGTTTAAGTATCTCCTGCGGGATCTCTCCCTTGAGACAAGACAGCCGTTTGCTGGCCGGGTCAAGAAAATCCATGAAGGCAGCAATTCGCGTAATCGCTGTTCCCAGAGCGAATTCGAGCGGATGATCGGTACCATGATCGCCGGGCCGGTATCTCTGAAAAATCCAAAAGTCGAATATCGTGCAATCCTGTCTGAGGACAGGTGCTATTTCGGGGAGGTCCTGTTCACCTTTAACCGCAGCTCGTTTGATGCGAGGAACCCGGGAAAACGGGATTTTTTCCACCCCGGCGTGATGATGCCCCGCATGGCACGGACACTCGTGAATATCGCCGGTATGATGAAGGGTGATTGGATCCTCGATCCGTTCTGCGGGACCGGTGGGATCCTTATCGAAGCACACCTTCTGGGGGCTCGTGTCATTGGCAGCGATTTTGATCCGCTGATGGTTTTGGGAAGCCGACAGAATATCCCCGGGTCGGAACTGATGCTTGCGGATGCAACACACCTGCCCCTCTGCGATCATGCGGTTGATGCGGTTGTGACCGACTTCCCGTATGGCCAGTCGGTGTGCATTAAAAAAGCTGATACCATGGATCAGCTGTACGGTGACGCGCTGGAAGAGATCCGGCGGGTCCTGAAAAAAGGGA
This sequence comes from Methanoregula sp., assembly GCA_049697815.1. Taxonomy (GTDB): domain Archaea; phylum Halobacteriota; class Methanomicrobia; order Methanomicrobiales; family Methanospirillaceae; genus Methanoregula. Next base: position 4,450 of record JBAVWM010000097.1, read on the forward strand.
AGAGAGCTGTGGTTGTCACTCACCGGGATATCTCTCCAATAGCAGCAGAATATTTCACGCTCGTACAACGGCATGACCAGCGGGTTCATAAAAGCCTGACACGCCGGATCCTCGTACTCGCAAACCAGCGGGAGCGTTGTGTATAAAGTATTACAGCCGTTCTGAAGCGATCTAATCTCGCTGTTCTCCCGGTGAAATCCAGGATACATACGATTCTTACCCTGCTTCCGGCATTTCCCCTCGTTTTATCACGGTATCAGCATCTTCTGGTGATGCTGCCATGTTGTCGCATAGGTAGATGCACTCGTCATGACCAGGAATCATTCCGGAGTCCTTACGGTATATGACCAGGCAATTTCTCTTGACAAGAATAATTTCAATGCCCGGACCTTTCGTAGACATAAGGCCCTGAACATAAAACAAATAGCGTCCCCCGCGCCCCTCACTGCGCCTTCTCGTAACAGATCTTTGCTTCCTCATGTTTCCCGATCTTTTCCAGGATCTCCCCGATATCATTCCAGATATCTTTCCGGCCAGGTTCAATTTCCAGTGCCTGTTTGAATGCAGTCAGGGCTTCCTGGTACCGGCTGAGCTCCTGCAGTGCACGACCCTTGAGGATCCATGCATCGACAAATTCGGGCTGGAGATCAATCATGGCTTCGAACGATTCAATTGCATCCTCAAACCGCCCGAGAGCATCAAGCGAACTCCCTTTGGTAAAGTAGGCGATGGATAACGTGGGGTCAATGAGAAGCGCCCGGTCATACGAGATGATTGCTGCTTCAGACTGCTGTTGTGCGGACAAGGCCATGCCATGGCGGGTCCAGCCAATGGCATTTTCCGGATCGAGTGCAAGGCATTTTTCATAGGAAGCCTGGGCATTGTTATATTTCCCAAGGTCATAATATGCGTTACCTTTGCCCATCCAAGCCTCGGCAAGGTTCTCGTTCTGGTCAATCGCCCTGTCAAATGCCTCGATCGCGTCCCGGTACATACCGAGTTCTGCAAGAGCGATCCCTTTATGCGCGAACACTTCCGTCTTATGCTCAATCTCCAGCGCCTGATCGTACGACTGGATGGCATCCCGGAACTGTTCCAGGGCTGCGAATGCCTGTCCCCGTTGATCATAGAGCGCGGAGATCTTCGGCGAAAGTTCAATTGCACGATTGTATGAAGTGATCGCAGCATCAAAACTGCCCTGTTCGAACAAGGCCTTCCCTTTCCAGAAGAATGCCTGATAACAGGAAGGTGTGATGTCAACTGCGATATCGAAGGAGGCCACAGCAGCATCAAGGTTACCCAAAGCATAGTTCGCCCGTCCTTTCTCATAAATCGCTTTTGCATTCCCCGGGTTTGACGAAAGGACGAGATCAAACGAACCTATAGCTTCTTTGTATTTCGAAAGACGCATCTGGGATCTGCCGCGTTCGTACTGCGCCTCTTCATAATCCGGCCGGATTTTCAGCGCTGCATTAAATGCCACAACCGATTCTTCATATTCCTCCAGACAGAAGAGTGCAAAACCTTTGTGGAGGTATGCCTCGGTATATTTTTTATTGATGGAAAGCGCCTGATCAAATGCCGCGATGGCATCGCGATATTGTTCTTGCTCGACAAGGGCAAGTCCCAGGTTGTAATACACATCAGGGTTATCCGGCTGGATTGCCAGAGCATCCCTGAAAGAACGAATTGCTTCAGGATAGCGGTGCAGATGGTTGAGGGTAATACCCTTGTGCAGCAGTGCATCGGCATAGGCATTGTTGAGAGAGAGGGCATGGTCGTAATTCTCAAGTGCGTGGTCATACTGGCCAAGACTCGCGTAGGACATGCCACGGTACAACCATGCTTCAGCAAACGTCTCGTTCAGCGAGAGTGCGCGGTCATAGGCACCGATCGCTTCATGATGCATGGATAGCAGGGCTAGTGCACGGGCCTTGTAATAGAGGGCCGGTACACATTTCGGGATCTGGGAAAGGGCAGCATCAAAATATTTCATTGCCTCATGACAGTTCCCGAGTCGTATCAGGGACAACCCGAGATAATAATTGGCATGGGCATTACGGGAATCGATACCAAGGGCTTTCCTGAAGAAGGTAATGGCTTCCGCATATTTCCTCCGCTTAAAGAGCGTAATACCCTTGCCGGTCCAGATATGCCCGTTGTTGGGGCGGATCCTCAGCGCCTGGTCAAACGAGGATTCTGCATCCTCAAACCGGCCCAGCTGTATCTGGGCAAGACCCTTGTAATGCAGGGCATCAACGAAAGTGGGCTGGAACGAGAGGGCGTTGTCAAATGAAAGGACTGCCTCCGTATACATAGCCAGACGGGACAAAGCCCTTCCTTTTTCATAATAGGCTGATACGTATTCCGGGCGTATCTCGATCGCGCGGTTGAACGCTTCAATGGCATCTTCATACCCATCAAGGGCAAATGCGGCACTTCCCTTGAGATACCATGCCTCGGCATTCGTGGGATCCATTTCAAGCGTCCTGATAAAGGATTCAATGGCATCATTGTACCGGCCGAGTTGTATCTGTACCTGGCCCCGGTGGAGCAGGGTGTCTGTTGATTGCGGCATAAGCTCAAGCGTACGATCAAATGCCTGTATTGCATCCTCACTCCGGCCAATGGCAGCCAGAGACAGACCTTTCTGATTATACGCCTGCCCGTTCCCCGGGTCAAGATCGAGCGTTTTATTGAGCGCAAGGATCGCATCCTCGTGCCTCCCGAGGCGGGCAAGCGCGAGTCCCTTGTAATAGTACGCTTCGGCATGGTTCTTGTCGATCTGCAGTACCTTGTCGAATGTTTTCACTGCCTCGCGGTACATGCCAAGAGAGCTCAGCGCATGCCCTTTTTCGAATAATGAATCCACATACACGGGATCGATCTCAAGGGTACGGTCAAAGATCTTGACGGCTTCCTCAAACCGGCCCAAACGCGATACTGCCAGTCCCTTGTAATGGAGTGACGGGACATGCAGCGGCTGGATGGAAAGGGCCTGGTTGTATCCGGATACCGCATCGTTCAGACGATTGAGGCGGTCAAGAACCCGGGCACGGTGATAGAGCGCATCAAAGTAATCCGGTTTTATCCGGAGGGCATGATCGCATGCATCCAGTGACTCTTCCAGCCGGTTTAAGGTGGCGAGCGCAGTTCCCAGCTCATACCATGCGGAGGAGTTCCCGGTATCCACCCTAAGCAGGCTGTTATAGGAATCGACTGCTTCGGAATACATTTTCAGCGCCAGCTGGGATGCAGCAATATGGTACAGGGCATCATTGTTTTCAGAATCCAGTGCACGTGCCTTTTCGAGAGTTGCAAGGGATTCCTGATATTTTTTCTGGCGGAATAATGCCAGCCCTTTCTCGTACCAGGCCGTGGGATCCTCCGGGTAGTGTTCAAGGATCGCATCGAACGACCGGACCGCGTCCTCATATCTGTCCAGTGAAACGAAGGCCCGTGCAAGCCCTAGGTGGGACCGGGTATCCTCCGGGCAGATTCCAATCGCCTTTTCAAATGCTGAAGCTGCGGGCTGGTGTTGTCCCAGCCGGGCAAGGGCGGTGCCTTTCTGGAACCACAATTCATGGTTCTCCTCATTCAGACCAATAGCTGCAGTGAACGCGGTAACGGCATCAGAATACCGGGCAAGGTTCATCAAGGATAGCCCACGGTGATACAAGGGCTCAGGTTTCTCTGGAATATGCAGTGCGGCCTTCTTAAGGACAACTTCGGCCTCTTCATGACGCCCATCTGCTGCAAGAGACAGCCCTTTCTCGTAAAAGATCTCCCCGCGATCCGGGCTGACTTCCAGCGCAAGATCGAAGATCCGGATGGCATCTTTAAACTTACCCAGCCGTGCATAGGTCTTGCCTTCCGAGAAGAGCAGCTCCCCGTTACGGGGATCGAATTGCCGTGCTTTCTCGTACGACTCAACCGCCTTCTGGTCGTCCTGCAGGAATTCGTATGCAATCCCCCGCTGGGACCAGGCCGCCGCATGATCCGGAAGACGGGCAAGGACATTGTCGAATGCCATTATCGATTCGGGTAGCTTGCCGAGCTGTATGAGAACCAAACCCTTGTTGAAGTAGGCATTGGAATATTCCGGGTCCTGTGCAATGGTCTGGTCAAAAGAGGAAAGTGCATCATCGTAGTCCCCCAGAGCTGCGAGTGCAAGACCTCTGGCATAGTATGCATCGGGTTTGCTGTCATCCACTTCAAGAGCATGGGACAGTTCCACAACCGCCTCACGGTAGTTGCCCATATCCGACAGGACAAGTCCCTTTTCGAAATAGGCATCGTAATACCGTGGATTCAGCTGGATTGCATGGGAAAAATTCGTGATGGAGGCGGGATTGTTTCCCAGATGTACATAACAGAGCCCGCTGTAGTACCAGGCAGTGGTTATCGTGTCATCCAGTGCAATTGCCGATTCGAATGCCGCAAGCGACTCCTTGTACCGCTTCATCTGGAAAAGAACCAGCCCTTTGTTGCACTGTCCCTGAACCATTGCCGGGTCAAGGGACAATGCTGATTCGAATGCCGCAAGGGCATCCTTGTGCCTGGACAGGCGTTCCAGTGCGAGCCCTTTCTCATAGAACGCACTCGCGAAATGGGAATCGATTGCAAGGGTGCGGTCAAATGCCTGTATTGCATCATCGTCCCTGCCAAGACAGGTGAGAGCGATTCCTTTGTCGTACCAGGCATTCGTGTATTTGCTGTTGATGGCGATTGCCCGGTCGTACGAGGAAACAGCCTCATCATACCGCTTCAGTTCTGCAAGTGCGATTGCCCGGTCGTACCAACCGTTTGCATTCCGTGGCTTGAGGTCAAGGGATCGGGTCAAGGCATCGACCGCAGGTTCGAACTGACCGATTGAAAGAAGGGCACTGCCTTTTTTCAGCCATGCACCGGCACAGTGTTCGTCGCGCGAGATCACCTGATCAAAGCAGGAAATTGCGTTGCTGAACTCCTGCAGGGCAAGGTATGACAACCCTTTTCGGTACCATGCGGGGGTATTTTCCGGTTCAAGTGCAACAGCCCGTTCAAATGCATAGAGAGCGTCTTTGTATCTCTCAACCTCTTTTAAAAGGGTACCTTTGAATATCCAGTCATCGGCACGGTTATTGACCTGTTCAAGGAACTTATCAAGGCTTTGCAATGCATCTTCAGGCCTGTTCAGCCGTGCAAGCGCATGGGCTTTCTGAAACAGGGCATCAGCATTATCCGGGGTGGACTCAAGGATTTTATCGAATGCCACAAGCGCGTCATCATAGTTGCCAAGACTGGCGTATGCGAGACCGATGCGGTAAATTGCATCGGTGATCGTGGAATCATATTTTAGGGCCTGAACAAAGGATTTGATTGCCTTTCCAAATTTACTGAGCTCGAAAAGAGCTATCCCCTTATGATAATGTGCATCTGCGTGTTCCGGACTATATTCGAGAGTATACTCGAAAGACCCAATGGCTTCAGTAAACTGGTGAAGCCGCGATAATGCAAGACCTTTCAGATACGCTGCGCCGGACAATGCTGGATTGAGGCTGAGAGCAAGGTCAAAGGCTGTAACGGCCTCCTCATCATTGCCAAGGGAGGCAAATGCCTGGCCTTTAAAGAATGCAGCCGGTGCATTGTCCGGGTTTAGTTCCAGTGTCCGGTTGTATGCCTGCAGTGAATCTGAGAAATTACCCAGACGGAAAAGGGCATCCCCTTTCTCGTTCCAGGTGACGGAGTCCTGATCATTGAGATCGAGTGACCGGCTCAATGACTCAAGGGCTTCATCGTAACGCCCGAGTTCCATAAACGCATGTCCACGATAGTAATAAAGAGATCCTGTTCCCGGTCCAAGTGACAGTGCGGTATTGAGTGATTCCAGCGATTCTTCATATCTGCCAAGAGATATCAGGGAACGTCCTTTCAGGTAGGCTGCATCCTGCAGCGCGGGATTCAGTTTGAGTGCACGGTCAAATACCGGTAATGACTCAGCATATCGTTTGAGTGTGCTCAGCTCGCAGGCCCGGTTAAACCAAGCAGGTGCACAGGATTCATCGATGGCAATGGCACGGTCAAATGCTTCAAGCGCATCGTCATGAAGCGCCAGCCGGGAAAGACAGACTCCCTTGTAATACCATGCGGGCACATTGTTGTTCTCAAACGAAAGGATCGTTTCAAAGCAGCCGTGTGCGTCTTCCCACAGGAGGAGGCGGATATATGCTTTCCCGCGGTACAACAGGGTGAATACATCCTGCGGCCTTCTCTTTAAGGATTTTCCAAGGGCTTCTACGGACTCCTTGTACCGCTTCAGACAGTACAGCGAAAACCCCTTGCTGGTGAGCAGGTAGGGATTTGCCGTATCATCTTCCAGGGCACGGTCAAGACTTATCACTGCGTCTTCATACCGTTCCAGTTTTTCAAGCGTAAGACCGCGCCCGCTGTGTGCCCGGTTATTCCCCGGATCGAGCGCAAGTGCTGCTTCAAACGCTGCAAGTGCATCAGCGTACCGTTTCAGATGCATCAGGCATTCGCCCCGTACCAGATGGACGTGCGAATCATCTGCAACATGCCCGATGGAACGGTCCAGTGAGACCAGAGCTTCATCATAGCAGGCCAGCCGGAAGAGGGCGTATCCCCGCTCAGCATGGACGTACGCAGTATCCATGCCGAGGGAGATGCACTGGTTGAATGCTTCAAGTGCGTCCTCTGTTTTTTCCAGTTTGGTAAGCGCCAGCCCCTTCTCAAAGATAATGGCAGCATTCTCCGGCCGGATCGCTATGTACCCGTCAAACGCTTCCACGGCACTTTCAAATTTTTCAAGCACGACAAGGGCTTTGCCCTTCTCCTGCCACGCTTCCACATTTTTGGGATTGATCTCAAGCGTCCGGGCAAACGCATCTACTGCTTCATCATACTGGTGCAGCAGGATATGGGCAAAACCCTTGTAAAAGAATGCCCGTTCGCAGGCAGGCTCGACACGGTTCACCCGAGAATACGAGGCAACCGCGTCCTTGTACGACCCCATGTGATCAAAAGCCCGGGCCTGCCCGTAGAGTGCAGTCAGATCCTGGGGGAGGTCGGAGAGGACGCGATCAAATGCTTCCACTGCTTCCTGGTACCTGCCAACAATGCCGAGAGTGCGGCCAAATTCCCGGAACGCGTCGATGAAGTCTGGCATAAGGCGGGTTGCCTGACTGAACGTTTCCACGGCCTCCGGGTATTTGCCAAGACGGAACTGCGCGACACCCTTGTAATAGTGCGCTTCGCCAAAGTCAGGTACGAGGGATATGGCGTTATCGAACGCTGCGATCGCCTCTTCATTGCACCCCAGGCTGAGATGGGACCTTCCTTTGTAGAACCAGGTGTGGGAATTAGTCTTGTCAAGCTCGATGGCATTGTCGTAGGACAGGACCGCGTCCTGGAACCGTTCGATGGCAAACAGGCAGAACCCCCGGATGAGCCATGCGTGCGCTATCTTCGGGTTTGCCTCCACAGTCTGTGAGAGTACCTCGATTGCTTCATTGAATTTTCCCATCTCGGCAAGGGCAAGTCCCTTATGGTACAGGGCGTCCCTGTTGCCCGGGTCAATTTCCAACGCAGCAGTAAATGCCGCTTCAGCCCCGACCTGGTTGCCGAGCGCTGCGAGCGAGAGACCTTTCTGGTAAAGGGGATCGGCGTTCTGGGGTTTGAGCCTGAATGCTTCATCGAATGAAGCGATCGCGTCCTCGAAATTCTCCATCCGGACAAGCGAGAGGCCCTTCAGGTAATGGGTGGCTCCATCCCCGGGTGTGATCTCAAGGGCAATATTGAAGGACATTACGGCCTCGTCGTGCATACCTAGTTCGGCAAGGGCGATCCCCTTGTGGAAGAAGGCGGGAGAAAAACTCGGGATGATCTCAAGAACACGGTCAAAGGCACCGATTGCCTCGTGGTACCGGGAGAGTTTTATCAGGGCAAGACCCTTGTCATACTGGGTCTGGGCAGTGGATGGATCGAGTTTAAGGGACTTATCGAACGCGATAACAGCATCGGCGGCCCGGTCCAGGTCACCGAGGGCAACGCCTTTCCGGTACCAGGATTCCGCGGAGTCCGGGTTGATCCCGATGGCCGTTTCGCTCGCTGCAAGGGAGTCCTCGTTATTCCCAAGGTCGTGGAGGGCAGCAGACTTGTAGAGCGCTGCTTTTGCACATTGCGGATCCGACTCAAGAGCCCGGTCGAATGCATAGACCGAGTCTTGGTTCAGCCCTTCCGAGTACAGCGCCCTACCCTTCAGGTAATGCGCCGGTGCATACTGGGGTGTTATGGCAATACAGCGGTCGAAAGCGTCAATCGCTTCCCTCTGGCGCCCGAGCTTGATCAAGATGAGTCCGCGGTGGTAGTGGGCAAGGGCATACCCCTTATCATTGTGCAGTGTCTGGTCAAAAGCATGAAGTGCATCCTCAAACCGCGAGAGCGCAAGGAGCGCGGTGCCCCGGTAAAAATGAGTGTCGGCGCTGTCGGATTCGATCTCCAGCGCGTGATCGAATGTATCGACAGCCTCCGAAAATTCCCCCAGTTCCTGGTGGGATCTCGCTTTGTTATAGAATGCACTGAGGTTGTGGGGGTTCTCAGCAATCGTGCGGTCGAAATCACCGAGGGCATCGCGGAAATGGCCAAGCTGGTACAGGGCTATGCCCTTCCGCAACCGGGCATCGGTATAATTCGGTTTCAGCTGCAGGGTCTTGTCGAAGGCAAAGACTGCTTCACTGTACTGTTTTAAGTCGGCATAGGATTTTCCCTTGTGGTAAAATGCAAGGGCATTTTCCGGATCGAGGATAAGGGACTTATCGAGCGCTTCAAGTGCTTCCTGGTACCTTCCCAGTTTTTCGAAAGCAATGCCCCGGTTGAAATGCCCGAGCGCATTGCTTGTGTCTTTTGCCAGGTTTTTGTCAAAGGCAACGATTGCTTCCTGGTATTTGCCGGTTTTCAGGAACGCAAATCCCAGATAGTAGAACACTTCGGTATAGGCAGGTTCCAGTTCCAGCGCACGCTGGAATGCCTCAATGGCTTCCGGGTATTTCCCATTGACAACCAGCGATTTGCCCTTATGGTACAATGCCGGTGCAAAGGCAGGGAGGATTTCGATGGTCTGGTCAAAGGACGTGATGGCATCGCGGTGGTCGCCCAGTTTTGCAAGCGCCAGCCCCTTGTGGTAATGGGCGTCCCCGTTCTTCGGATCGATCTCAAGCAGCACCTCAAAGACATGAATCGCTCCTTCCGACCGGTTGATCTTTTCGAGCGCGAGACCCTTGTAGTAAAATGCCTCAACGCTCCGCTGGTTCAGGCCGATGGCATTATCAAAGGCATCGATTGCATCCTGGTACCGCCCAAGGTCAAAGAAGCTCCGTCCGCATTTGATCCAGCCCTTCTCCTGGTCAGGGTTGATCCGGAGGGCTTTTTTATAGGAGAGCACGGCTTCTTCCGTCTTACCCAGCTGGTTTAAGACATCTCCCTTCCGCATCCAGATCTCGTGCAGTGCCGGATTGATATCCAGCGCACGCGTGTACGCGAGGATTGCATCCTGCATCTTCCCAAGATCGCATAAAGCATCGGCCTTTTTCGTCCAGCCATCAGCCAGGTTTGCATTGATCTCCAGTGCCTTGCTGTAGGCAAGGATGGACTCCTGCTTCTTACCCAGGCTGAACAGGGAATCGCCTTTCTGCATCCAGATGTCGATGAGCGCCGGGTTCAGAGAGAGGATGCGGTCATCGGTCTCAATGGTCTCAGAAAAACGCCCGAGCGCAAAGAGGGATCCCGATCGGCAGATGAGGGCATCGATGAGGGAAGGATTGGATGCGAGGCTCTTGTCCAGCGCCTCGATGGAATCCTCGTGGCGGTTTATTGCAGCGAGGGCGATCCCCTTGTACATAAAAGTGTCAGTGATAGTCGGATCCAGCGCGATCGTTTTATCGAGAGAACTGATTGCTTCCCCGTATTGCTTCAGCTGGAGGTGGGCGAGCCCCAGGTAATAGTAAGAGTATGCATTGGATGCATCGGATTCGAGCGCTTTTCTGAATGCGTTTACTGCCTCGTTCGGCTGTTCGGTCTGGAATAAAGCAATCCCGCGGTAGTGGTGTGCCAGTGCATTTGCGGGGTTGAGCGCCAGCGAGCGATCGAATGCTTGGATGGATTCAGGATACCGTTCCCTGCCGGCCAGGGCAATACCGAGGTAGTAGAGACCTTCCGCATTGTCCGGTTCGAGTGCAACGGCTTTCTCGAACGTCACAATCGCATCATCGTATTTCTCCCGCTGGGCAAGGGCAATTCCTTTATGGTACAGGATTGCGGCATCATCCGGTGAGAGTTCAAGAGCCCGGTCATAGGAGACCACTGCTTCAAGGGGTTTTCCGAGGCGGGCAAGCACCATACCCTTCTCAAAAAATGCACGGGTGCACCTGCGGTTTATTTCAATAACCCTGTCAAAAGCCTGGATGGCGTCCTGAAGTTTATCCAGAGCTGCATAGGCCATGCCGAGATAACACCAGGATCTGACGTTCCGTGGATCGTTCTCCACGGATTCTGTCAGGACGGTGATTGCTTCAGCGTACCGGTCCAGCCGGAGGAGGGATATGCCTTTACGGCTCGCCGCTTCCGGGTTTTTCGGATATTGGGATAACTCCTGCTCAAATGCCGCGATTGCCTCTTCGTTTTCGCCCATCTTTGCAAGTGCTATCCCGTCATGAAGGGAGATATGCGCAAGGGACGGATCGTATTCCGTGGCGGTCATGAATGCCCGGTGCGCATCCGGGTACCGCTCCAGGTGCATGAGAGTGCATCCTTTCTGGTACAGGGCATTTGCATTCTCCGGGGAGATCAGCAGCAGCTGGTTCAGGACCGCAATCGCATCTTCGTACCTGCCGAGTTCGTTCAGGGTTGATGCGGTAGAGAACAGTGCACGGGTATTTTCCGGATCCTGTTTGGTTACCGCAGTGAAAGCGTTTACCGCTTCATCCGGTTTTTTCAGTTCAATGAACACAAGGCCGCGGTGGAACTCTGCATCCGTAAATCCGGGGTCCAGCTGAAGCACCGCGTCAAACGAGGCAAGGGCCTTATCGTATTTCTTCAGGTTGAACAGGGCTACTCCCTTTTTGTAGATAATATCCCGGTTATCAGGTTCTGTTTCAAGTGCCCGGTCAAAGGAGTCCAAGGCTTCCAGGGGCTTTGCGAGGGCCAGGCAGGCATCGGCCTTTGCCGACCAGGCACGGGTACAGGAAGGGTCGATCTCCAGCGTCTTGTCAAACGACCGTACCGCCTCCACGTGCCGGCCAAGGTTGGAATGAGCGATACCCTTGTGGTACCAGACCTGAGGATTGCCGGGTTCTTCTTCGAGAACGTGGTTAAATACCACGACGGCGTCATCGAATTTCTCAAGATTCGTGAGTACAATACCTTTCCTGATCGCAGCCTCGGTCTGTTTCGGATTTAACAGGAGTGCTTTGTCAAAAGCGGCGATTGCATCTTCGCTTGCATCGAGGTTGACAAGCGCGATTCCCTTGTAGAACCATGCATCGGCCAGGGACGGGTTCAGGTCCAGCGCCTCGTCAAAGGTCTGGCTGGCTTCCTGGAAGCGGGAGAGGTAGAGGAGGGCAACTGCTTTTTCATAGATTGCGGCAGTATACTGGGGGGAGATGACAAGCAGCGTGTCAAAAGCGGATATCGCGCCTGCGTAATCCTGGATTTTCATGAGCGCTACGCCGCGGTGGTACAGGGAAAGGGTGTGGGTCGGGTCTATCTCCAGCGCATGGTCGAACGCATCAATGGCCTCCTCATAGCGGAGGAGTCCTGAAAAAGCTATGCCCTGGTAATAAAACGCGTTGACATAGTTGGAATTGATGTTCAGGGCATACCCGAATGCATCGATCGCCTCCTCAAACCGTTCGAGCCTGAGGAGCGCGATCCCCTTGTCATAGAATGATTGCGCATACCCGGGCCGGAGCCGGATACTTTCATCGAACGAGGCAATCGCGTCCGCGTACCTGCCAGTCTTCACCAGCAGGGTACCTTTCTGGTGGTAAGCCTGGGCGTTGTCCCCGTCTGTAAAAAGGGTCTTGTCAAACTCGGCAATCGCATCCTCGTTCTTTCCGAGCTTGGCTAGCGCAAAACCCTTTTGATACAGGGCGTCTGCATAACCGGGGCTGATCGCAAGTGCCTGGTCGTAGGCAGCAACCGCTTCAGCAAAGCGCCCGAGACTGGCATATGCCAGGCCCTGCTGGAACGCGGCTGAAGCGCAGCCGGGGTCAAGAACCAGGACCTGTTCGAATGATTCGATAGCCTCCTTGAGCCTGCCCAGTTTCGCATGGGCGAGCCCCATGTAATAATACGACCCGGCATGATCCTGCTGCAGGTCAAGGCGTTTGTTGAATGCATCCAGTGCATCCTCGTACCTGCTCAGGTGGATGCATGCAACACCTTTCTTATACCAGGCATCGGGATTTTCAGACGACAGGGAAAGCGATCGTTCGAAATCAGGAGCGGCTTCGCGGTATTTTTTCTGCCGCAGATACGCAATTCCCCGGTGGTAGTAGGCAGGAGCGCTTGCAGGATCAACCTCAAGATTTTTCGTGAACGTATCGACTGCATCCGGATAATCGGCAAGATAGTTGTATGCAAGGCCGAGGTAAAACCAGGCATCGGCGATCCCGGGATTCAGTTCCAAGGCCTGCTTGAGGGAAGCAACTGATTCCTCAACGTGTCCGGCCTTGTACTGGGAGATGCCTTTGAGTGTCCAGATATCCGCATGGCCCGGTTCGGCTGCAAGAAAAAGATCTGCCGATTGCACGGCTTGTTCGTTTTTTTCCTGCTTGGCAAGGATGAAACTGCAGTAATACGACACCCACACATCGGAGGGATCGATCTCGCTCGCTTTCTTAAACGCTGCAAGCGCTTCGTCGTACCTTCCCATGTCGTACAGGGAGATGCCCTTGTTATAGAATGCCTTTGCATACGTGGGCACGACCTCGATAGCCTTGTCATAAGAAGCGATTGCCTCGTTATGCCGGCCGAGGTCTGCAAGCGCAATACCTTTGTTGTAATAGACCTTGGCATGCGTCGGGTCCACCATAAGGGCATGGTCGTAAGCACTGATCGCTTCCTTGTACCGGCCCAGTTCGTACAGGGCGATTCCCTTGAGGATCCAGCCTTCTGCATTGTCAATTTTCAGCGAGAGGAGCTTGTCACAGGTTTCCAGGGCTTCTTCGTTTCTCCCGATCTGGGCGAGTGTCGCCGCTTTATTGTATAACGTATTGGGATCCGCGGGTTCTAAGAGGGAGGCCGCATCATATGCCTCAATTGCCTCATCGAATTTTCCCAGGTCATAAAGTGCAATGCCTTTGAAATAATAGGCTTTTGCAAGCCGGGGGTACAGGGCGAGACCCCGGTCAAACATGACAATGGCCTCCTGGAACCGGCCAAGATCATAGAGTTCGATGCCCTGCCGCAACAATGCTTCTGCATCACTCTGATTATTCATGAAATCGGCTACCTCGTGCTGTTGTATCAACTATCGATGGCGTCTGCCACACGGATCATTCTGATATAAAGGTTGCAGTCCGGCGCCATATACCCTTTCCGGTATTAACAGATGTGAGTTCCTGATTTGTTCATAGTATTTTTATCCCCCGGGTGTTTTTCCTGCACTTTTGGACCGGTATTTTTATGATCCACCCTTCCGCCGGATGACCCGGGCGAGCCGGCGCATGCCGGTAATGATGTTTTCCTCCGTGGAGTTGGAGAAATTCAGCCGCATTGTTTCGGTCCCTCCCCCGTCAACATAGAAGGGCATGCCGGGGAGAACGGCCACGTTCTCTTTCAGGGCCTGCTCAAACACTTCCATGGACGAGCAGCCCGCCGGGAGCGTCACCCAGATGAACATACCGCCAAGGGGGTGCGTCCAGGATACCGTTTCCGGGAATTCTTCCTCGAGCATCCGGATCATTACATCACGCTGGTGCTGGTACGCAGCCCGGATTTTCCGGATATGGCTGTCGATGTCGCTTTTTAAGAGATACTCACATGCGATCCGCTGCGAGAGGTAATTGGAGTGGAGATCGGATGCCTGCTTGGCAACCACCAGCTGCTCCATGATCTCATGGGGTGCAACAACCCAACCCATCCGCATGCCGGGGGCGAGGATCTTGGAAAAGGATCCGATGATGATGGTCTGGTCGGGCAGGAACGTCTGCATCGACAGCAGGGAGGTGCCGGAAAAATTCAGTTCCCCGTACGCGTCATCCTCCACGAACAATACCCCGTGGTTCCGGAGCACCTGTGCCAGTTCCTTGCGCCGCTCTTCCGAATAAGTGATCCCGGACGGGTTCTGCGAGTTCGGGACGCCATAAAACAGCGAGACGGGACAGGAACCGCAGGTCTTCTCAAGTACGGCGATATCCGGGCCTTCCTTCCGGAGGGGGACCGGGTGGAACTCCGGCTCGTACAGGGAGAATGCCTGGATCGCCCCCAGGTATCCCGGGCGCTCGATCGCGATATGGTCGCCGGCGCCGATCAGGACCTTGCCGACAAGGTCAAGGCATTGCTGCGACCCGTTGGTTATCAGGATCTCCTGCGGGGACACGGAAAGGCCCAGCCTTTTTTTATACCGGTCGGCGATGAACTGCCGGAGCGGAAGATATCCTTCCGTAGTGGAATACTGTAATGCACACCGTCCGTCATGTTCCAGGACGGTATTGGCCGCGATACGGATTCCATCGACATCTATCAGGGCGGGACTCGGCAAGCCCCCGGCAAATGATATTATCTCCGGTCTCTCGGTTACTTTGAGGATCTCGCGGATGAACGATTTTGGTGTTTTTGCCATACGGGGTGCAAAGGTATACCCCTTGCCGGTGGCCGTACCCCTGCCCAATGGAGAGGATAGCTGACTCATGATTAACCTGTTCGACTCAGTATATATTCGATGGAACCTCCATAAAGGAATCCGTCAGGGGTAGCCGGACTGTTGATACCTATTCCTTTCCAGAGCAAAAAATGAACATCGGGATCCGGTTGAAAAGAAAAAATCAGGATCCGGTTTGAAAATGAAAATCGATCCCTGATTTTTCCGGAACGGTTTTCAATCGCGATCGTAATCGCGATTTGAAAACAAAATCGGATCCCGATTGAAAAATAAAAATCCCGATCCGATTTGAAAATAAAAATCGGGATCCGATTGTGAAAAGTTAAACACATGTGCACTAGTGCAAGCCTATGGCGAGATTTGAACTCGCGACTTCCTCCTTACCAAGGAGGCACACTGCCGGGCTGTGTCACATAGGCATAGAGTTCTGGTATTCTGGTGTGCGACCTGACAAGGAAACATGCTCTGCAGATTGCCTTTTACAGGTTGCTTAACAACGTTGTGAGTAATCCCTATAAAACATTGCGGAAATAGTGCGGAAAACCCGGAGAGAACAAAAAATTCCGGAAATGCGGTGAGTGACCGGGGACCGGGGGGATTTTCCGACAGGTCCGGACAAAAAATTGGGGGAAAAATGCACGTCCATCTGCGGGAAGGGGATCTCGATTTCTTCCTGTGCAAAGCGCTCGGCAATCCGGCAATTGATCGTATCCTGCACTTCATCGGATAGGCTGTATTTCCGCGCCCGGACCCGGATGATAAAATTCAGAATGGACTCGGCAAACTCGGTGAAGAAAACCGCGGGCGGGGGATCGGCAAGGAGATACTCAGTATTTTTTATTGCATCCTGGGCAACTTCAAGAAGTATCTCCTTGACCCGTCCGGGATCGGATCCATAGGCAACCGCGATCGGGATGGTAATCCGCAGTTTCTGATCGGGTTCGGAAAAATTGATGATAAAATTCGAGGTCAGCTTGTTGTTTGGGATGGTGACGATCTGGTAATCCTGGGTCTTTATCCGCGTACTGCGGGTGCCGACCGATATGACATCCCCGTAGTAATTTTCCACCCTGATCCGGTCGCCGACCTTGAACGGTTTGTCGACCGTGATGATGGCCCCGCCAAAGAAATTGGAGATGAAGTCCTGTGCTGTCAGCGCGACAGCGATACCGACAATCCCCGCAGCTGCAAGCAGCGGGGTGATATCAATATTAAAGACCTTGAGAATGGCCATTGCCGCCGCAAACCAGATAATGTACCGGATAACCAGTTCGAGCAGGTCAACAATCCGGTCATCCGGGTCGGTTTTGGATTTTTCGCAAACTGACGGCCGTAGATATGGAGGATGCTGTGAAGAAATGTTGAAAGGATCCATGCACTGATCACTATCCAGAATGCTGTTGCATAGGCGGGATCGAGAATCCACTGCATGCTTTCCGGGAGGATATCAAACCAGATGACTCCATATACACTGAGGCAACAACGATGGCAACCTGGACGGGCGTACCGATTGCAGCGATGATGATATCGTCCCAGGAGGTACTGGTCTCCCCGGCTTTCGACTCCAGCCACCGGACGAGCCTCCGGGCAAGATAAGCGATCGTGAGTCCGAAAAGGACGACACACGCTGCAAGGATATAATTCAGTAGGGTCCCAAGGAATCCATATACGTACCCTTATGGTATCATAAAATTAATACTTTTGAATCTTTTTATGGCGACGGGAACGGATATAGTACAAAAACTTCACGAGACGGTAGACCGGGATATGACATTCATGCATATCTGCGGCACGCACGAGGCGGCCATTGCACGCACAGGACTTCGCAGCCTGCTCCCGGAGCAGCTGAAGATCGTCATGGGACCGGGATGCCCGGTCTGTATCACGCCGCAGGGAGAGATCGATGCAGCGCTCGACCTTGCCGGCAAAGACTGTATCATAACGACATACGGCGATCTCCTCCATGTTCCGGGATCGCGGGGAACGCTTGAGTCCTGCGGCGGGGATGTCCGGATCGTGCAGGGTATCCACAAGGCCGTGGAGATCGCAAAGAAGACTGATAAGGAAGTTGTCTTTATCTCGGTCGGATTCGAGACCACCGCCCCGACTGTTGCTGCCATGCTCCTGACAAAACCGCCGGAGAACTTCTCGATCCTCTCGTGCCACCGCATTGTCCCGCCGGCTATGAAATGGCTGCTCGAGCAGGGCGAGGCAAAGCTCCACGGCTTCATGCTCCCCGGCCATGTCTGCACGGTCATGGGGTATGAGGAGTATGAGGCCTTCCCGGTCCCTCAGGTCGTAGCCGGGTTCGAGGCCGAGGATATCCTGCTCGGTCTCCTGATGCTCGTGGAGCAGGTGAAGGCAGGTACGCACCGCGTTGACAATGCCTACCCCCGCGCAGTCAGCCGCGAAGGAAACGTGAAGGCAAAGAAAATAATGTATGAGGTATTCGAACCCTCCGATGTCGAGTGGCGGGGATTCCCCGTCATCTCCGGCTCCGGTCTCCGGCTGAAGGAAGCATTCGGGCAGTACGATGCGCAGAAGAAGTTCGGGATCGAGTTCAGGCACGTTACCAAGCATTCGGCCTGCATCTGTGATAAGGTCCTGCGGGGACTTGCCAAGCCATCCGACTGCAGGCTCTTCGGGAAGGTCTGCAACCCGAGAAAACCCGTCGGCCCCTGCATGGTCAGCCATGAGGGTGCGTGCAAGATCTGGCACATGTACCAGATGAAGAAGAGGTAATCTGGAGGCAGGACGGGTATTCCTGCATCCCGCCTTCCCATGAACGTCCCGGTGCAATTATCCGATCTCTTTTCTCTGTTCCGGAAGAATTCCCACAACCCTACCGGAGGAGAAAGGAAGGCTTCGGGAGAGACGACGACGGTTTTCTGAGCGGCTGCGGCATTTTCGTATCCAGCCTTGGGGGGAGGCGATCATTCAAGAACGGGTATCCTCTTGAGGCGCAAGAGTACTGGTACATGCCGGCAGAGAGGGTTGAATACCACAGGATTCCTTTTTTTGTTGCAGTAAAAATGACTTATCAAGGATGGGGGATATCATTTCCGGTGAATAGCAAATCCCCGGACCCTGTTCAGAAACATCCTCTTGCAATCCGGGTAAAAGATATTTTATTAAATAATAGTCAGGCCATAGTCTTACAGGCAATGACGATATTCCTTCCCGGGAATAACCATCCGGGTGACGGCCCCTTACTGATCGTAAGGATCGAACCATGAAGTATATCGTAACCGGCGGCGCCGGCTTTATCGGCTCGCATATCGTCGAGGAACTCGCAGGGAAACAGCATGAGGTGGTGATCTTTGACAATTTATTTTCCGGGAATATGAAGAACATCCGGCCGGTTCTCAAGAATGAGAACGTCACGTTTGTGCAGGGCAGTGTCACGGATCTCCCCCTGCTGAAAAAGGTCTTTTGTGGTGCTGACGGCGTTTTTCATGAAGCCGGCATCGCATCGGTCCCCCGTTCCGTGGCAAAACCCGCCGAGACCCATGAGGTGAACCTTACAGGAACTTTTAACGTCCTTGCCGTGGCACGGGACTGTGGGGTGAAGAAGGTTCTCTTTGCATCAACGGCTGCTGTGTACGGTAATAATCCGGTCCTCCCGAAGCAGGAGTCCATGGCACCCGATCTCCTCTCCCCATACGCGGTGTCGAAACTTGCCGGTGAAGGGTATTGCTCGGTCTTCTCCCGGCTGTACGGCATGCAGTGTATCTCGCTGCGGTACTTCAACGTCTTCGGCCCGAGGCAGGATCCGGCCTCTCCCTACTCGGGGGTGATCACGAAGTTTATCACGAACAGTCTTGGCAACCGTCCGCTGGTAATCTTCGGTGACGGGAAGCAGACCCGGGACTTTGTCTATGTCAAGGATGTCGTGCAGGCAAACCTCCGGGCGATGGAACAGGGTATTCCGGGCGTGTACAATATCGGCCGCGGTACGCGGGTTGACCTGCTTGAGCTTGTGAACATGATCGCTGAGATAACCGGTATTTCTGGAACGATAACTTACGGCCCACCGGCAAAAGGCGATGTACGGGACTCGCTTGCCGACATCTCGCGGGCACGGGAAACGTTTGGGTATGCACCGGCTTATACCGTGAGGGAAGGGCTGAGAGAGACTATCGGCTGGTTCCGGAACCTGTCCTGAATACCGGTACGGCCCATAGGATCAGGAAGAGCAGCGTATGGACCAGAATCATTGTTATATTGCATATCCCACGTGAACCGTTCAATCAGGTAATTGCCTGCCTGCACAGGAAAGCAGGCATTATCCAAAAAAGAGGAAGACGGGGATTCTGCGGATTGCCGATTCTCCAAAAAATCCCGACGCCATTGAACGATTCGCAGTCCGGAAAAGACTGATGGTTAAAAAAAACAGGAACAACTCAATTACCTGTCAAAGAGACAAAATTTTTTATTTAAGAGGTATTTCCAGTGGCAATCCGTTGTTTTTCAGTAAGAATGTACTCCTCAAAATGATCCTTTATCTCGATTTCCCCGACCAATGCATTCTTGCCGATGAAGACGGTCGGAATACCCCAATCGTTACTGTCGACCTTGTACTCGCGATTCATTGTCAAAAATGTATCGAAGTTCTGTCGATTATCATTAACCTCCAGGACCTCGATTTGGAGTTCAGGATACCGGGCCTGAATATCGGCGATGAGGGGTTTTACTTTTTCGCAATGGATGCAGCCGTTCCCGTAAAAATAGAAGGCGGTAAGAGTTGTGTTCTTATCGACAGGCAACGTTGGTGACGGGGTTGCATTCAAAAGTTTATTGACAGGCAACGTTGGTGATGGGGTTGCATTCAAAAGTTTATCGACAGGCAATGCCGGTAACGGGGTTGCATTCAAAAGATTGCTTCCAATAATTACGATGCACCCAAGTATTACCAATGCCACCAGGCCAACTGCGATGTATATTTTTTTATCCGGCTGGTTAGCATGTCCCTTTTCTGCCTGGTTTTCCGGTTTGTTCTCTGCCGGTTTATCCGGTTTTTTCCCACTTTTTTTAGCCATGGTATAACATCACGCCAGATTTATCCAGTACAAAAGAACCCGCATCTATAATAAACCAGTGCTCTTTAGACATCAGATAGAGAAGAGTCCTGATTAACCGAATGATCGCAGGTGCATTCTATCCAATCCTTCACGTTTACCGCTAACAAATTTAGATATGGTGGCTGGCACGTAAATCTGCGCTATATACCCTTTTCTTTCCAACGTTCGAGAGCTTTATTACCATAGCGCGAGGAGTTAGTATGGAACGTTGAACCATTGAGCCCGGGTGCTTTCTTCAACGTCGTTATCATCCTTGTTGCCATACACGATGATACGTGCTGAAGAAGAAAAAGTATCGAGCGCTCATGGACACCGTTGCGAGTTGCCTCGGTAGGGTAG
>JBAVWM010000098.1:0-10210 GCA_049697815.1 Methanoregula sp.
GTCGATGACTCCGCTCTTGCGTATCGTTCACCGGGAGGAATTGTCATCATCACGGGCTGCTCGCATGCGGGGATCTGTACTATCACGGAGTACGCGAGGGAAATCTGCGGGGTTCGGAAGGTGAGAGATATTATCGGCGGGTTTCATCTCATCAGGCCGGAACCGGGGCGGCTGGAAAAGACCGGCGCGTATCTTGGCGGGCTCTCTCTCGAAGCCCTGCATGCCTGCCACTGCACTTCTCTTCCGGCCAAGATTGCGCTTGCGGGGTATTGCCCGGTGCAGGAAGTTGGGGTAGGGCTCACGCTGGAGTGGTAGGGATCCCGAATATTGCAAAAAATTTACGTATCTTTCCTGTCTTTTTCCTTTCCGGTAAGAATCCTGCCGATATTTTTAAAAAAACTCCCGTGCAGGAGGAGGTGGAGGATGAGCTATGCGGTGAAAGCAAGACTCGGGTAATTGTGCATCGTGACCCACGGGTCGCGGGCGATACCAAGACAGGTAGCCCCGCTTCCCCCCCTTCCGCCACCGGATGGGAGGAAGAAGAACAGTACCAGCCCGGAGATCAACGACGGGATGAACGTGATCAGGCATCCGATATCGACAAGTGCATTGATGGTGACGCGGTTCATTTGGAATCCCTCTTATCAGGTTTATAAGGATTACAGGAAATAAAACCTGCCGGTAATAATTCTCTTTATGAGTCAAAAGCCCGAATCAAATGGTAATGAAAAAAGTAGAAGGGTTATTTTTTAATTGCTTTTTTGATCTTTGCCAAGAGATCTGAAGGAACCGGGTCAATCTTGTGAACACTCTTTGCGTGATCTGCGATCTTTTTCATCAACTCAGCCTCAGTCGGAGCGGTAGTCTGGAATTTACAGTCCATACCAATATCTTTACAGGCAAATGATGGCATCGTGTTTCACCAGCCCCCTATACTATCTCACTTTATTTATAATTTTTCCTGAAAATCAAAATTTGAGAATCCTTCCGTAGCCGGACTTCGCATACCATTACAACAGAGGTTGCGATGTCAGGTGTCTCAGACAAAGACCTGGTGGCTGAGTATCGCAGATGCATAGCTCAGTGTTAAAACCTCCACCGTCAATGGGAACGTATGAGCGAAAAAACCTGAATACGAAGATCTTAAAAAAAATGCTCAGCACCTGAATCTTCCGTTAAACCGGGTGAGAGAAGAAGTTCTTGCACAACCGGGCATTCTGTCATGCGATATGCCATCATCCGGATGGGAATCCTGATCTCCCGCATAACGATCATGAATATACCCGGTTGTAGTGAAGCTTTTCAGCAGGGGTCCGTGAGCAGTCATTTTCGGATTCGAAAAGGATAAGGCAATTTTTATCATCTTCCGGCAAGACTGTTGATCTATCATGGCCACAAAGGAAGTCTTCCACGGTGTCCCGGGCATCCTGCGCCCGTTCAAGGAATTTATTGAAGCAAAGGGATTGAAAAAGGGAGACCAGGTCGTCTATTATGGTGTGCCTGGTACCTGCATGCCGTTTGTCGAACTGCTCGGTTTTGCACTCCGCTCCCATGAACTGGATCAGGTATTTGTCCCGTTCATAGATGAGAGCCGGGCAAAAAAGATCAGCCATGTCGAGAGCGTTGGCATGCAGGCCCGGATGGCACCCGTGACATTAAAACCCAAAGCAATCGTCATCATGGGCGGGCTTTCGATGCCGGGTGTACCGGTGAAGGCAGAGCAGGTGAAAGCAGTTATTGCGAAACATCCCGGTACAGCGGTTATCGGAGTCTGTTTCATGCATATGTTCGAGAAAGCCTGGTGGCTGAATACCATTACCTTCGACTGCCTCATAGATGCGAATATCGACCCGGTCGAGGTAACAACGAATAAATAATACATTTGGGGGTCCCTTTGGAGATGCGGTCTGCTTTCGCAGTATGAACCGAATGACCTGAAACGGGAACACCCGCTAAAGATCATGAACACGAGAAAACATGAACACGAGAAAATGACTTTTTCAAATCGATGATAAAAGGGGACTGTATCCGGGTCTGGTTGAACCCTCTGAAAATTTTCAGTCTTTTTTATCGTCGTCGGTGACCTGCGCAAGGATCGCCTTTGCAGCCCCGATGTCAATGATCTTCCCGCCCCGCATCAGGGCGAGGCGGTCGCAGATGTCCCGGACAAAGTCCATATCATGGGAGACCACAATGAAGGTCTCGTCCATTTCGTCACGGGCGTGCAGGATCGAATGCTTCACGTCCTGTTTTGTTATCGGGTCCATGGTGCCGGTTGGCTCGTCGAGGACCACGAGACGCGGCTCGCGGATGAGCACCTGCGCAAGAGCGACCCGGTGCCGTTCCCCGTCAGAAAGTTCGCCCGGGAAGCGGTTCAGGATCTCCTTTGCTTTCTCTTCCGTGAACCCTGCCATACGGAGGGTGACAACCGCTTTCCTGATCGCCAGTTCTTTGGGAAAATCCAGCCCGATCGAATCGGTCAGGTTGTCGATGACCGTGCGGTGCGGGAAAAGATCGTACTCCTGGTGCAGGAGCCCGATGTACTCCTTGGCCCTGCCCCGCTGGTCGATACCGGGTTTGGTCATGTCAACCCAGTCATCGCCAATCAGGATGTTCATCTCCCCGCTGGTAGGTTCGATAATACCGGAGATTATTTGCGAGAGTGTGGTCTTGCCAGCCCCGCTCTTCCCGATGATGCCGAAGATCTCCTTCTTTGCGACATCGAATGTGACCATGTTCACTGCTTTTATCACGCCGCGATCGACCGAGATGTATCGCTTGCTCACGTCCCGGGCTGAGAGGATCTTCTCTCCCGGTTCCACGGGTTCTGAGGATTCTATCTCATGATATTCTTTGGCGAACAAGCGGATCACCGTCTTCGGTGAACCAATGGATGCGATTTCACCGTCCACGAGCAGCATCGCACGGTTCGCCATGTCCTCGATTACCTGCGAGAAGTGCGAGGTGACGACCATGCCCATCGAGTTCTTCTTTGCCGCTTCAATGAGCATCCCGTGCACCAGCCGGGCGGTTTCGGGATCAAGGGTCCCCGTGGGCTCGTCTGCAAAGAGCATGGCGGGGTTCTTGGCCAGCTGCCGGGCGAGCACGACCCGCTGCTTTTCGCCTCCCGAGAGGTCTCGGGCGATATGCATCATCCGGTGGGAAAGTTTCACCTGGTCGATCAGGTCTGCGGCACGGTTGATCGCGTGCTCCTGCGGGTAGCGGATGTCATCGAGCGCATGCAGTACGTTTTCAATCACCCGGTCGTCACCATAGAGGGCAAACGACCGCTGGAACATGATCGCGGTACGGTTCATGACACGGGACTTCATGCCGTCGGTCTTCTTGCCCCAGAGATCGACATCCACCGCCACGAGCTCGCCCCCGCACTCGGGACATTTTTTACCTGCCCGGCTCTGCACATCCATGAACGTGCAGCGGTCACAGGCCGCCATGTGGTAGATAATGGAACCTTTGGCCGGTGGCTGTTCAATGCCCCGGAGGAGGTGCATGAGCACGCTCTTCCCGGCCCCGCTTCTCCCGATGACACCCATGATCTCGCCTTCCGGGATCTCAAACGATACCTTGTTCAGGACCCGGGTGTCCTCAAAGTCCATGCAGAGGTTGTTGACGCTTATAAATGGTTTTGGCATGGTCTCCTTTCCTCAAATGCCGGTTATCCTTCGGCAGTCTCTCTCAGTGCCGGGCTTTCCCGATCCTCTGCCCTTCTCGTGCAGCCTTCAGTGCATTGCCTGCAGGGCCCGCGCCCCCTCCCGATGAGCCGTCCCCGTTTCAGCGGCCCAGTTCCGTCAAAGTTCGGCATGGAAAATCCTCTTGAATGTTCGCACAGGATTATTACACATATGAGCATAAAGATTTAAGGATCAGCTCCAATAAAAGAAGGTAAGCGGGAGTCGGGGCTTCGCACGTGCATCTCCCGGTCGCCATACCGGCACCGGCACGCCAGCGTTCACACTCCCGCCAAAGTCCTTGCCCGAAATTCCTATTTTGAACCGGGTGCACCGACCACAATCTTCAGTGCAGCGGTAATCTCGGGGAGCATCTCGGCCGGGAACCCCATCACCATCTCGTCATCGGCAATACCGGAGAATTTCCGGGAACCGTCACACCCGAGCGAGAAATTCGGCAGCCCGGTCAGGTAGGTCTGGGCCGTTGCATCGGAACAGACGGACTGGATACCGGAGAACTCTGCATGAATCCTCCCACCCAGCCGGAACAACGTGCTCTGGGCTAGTTTGAGCATATTCCGGGGGGTCGTCACAATCATGATGACGTGGGGGGTGAACGGTGTCATTTCGAGCGGGGCGTACAGCGTTGCATACGTATCCCCGGAACCAAGATGGGGGACCCGGTCGATGGTCCGCTTGCAGGCAGCGGCGCTGTCATATTTTCCCAGCTTGAAATAGAAATCACCGGTCTTTAATGTCGGCGTTATCTCCCGGAGACCCAATGCCCACGCCCCGCCATTGCATTCGTGTTTTCCGGACGTTGCATAGAATATTTTCCTTTCCTGCCGGGCAAGGTTCACCATAGAGCAGTGCCGGATAGTTTTGTCCAGGTCCTCCATTCCTGCAGGAATCTCTTCCCTGCTCGTTGCGAATTTAATCGCAACCGGAGAACCTTTCAGCCCCAGAACTTTTTTGAGGGTCTCGGACGCCTCGCTATAATTGACCGGTATTTTCATGGGTTCGTTGCTCATATCGTCACTCTAAAGCATCCTGTAACGGGACGCAGTAATTACTCATATGAGCGAAATTACTTAAACGTTGGTGAACTGACAAAAAGATAGCCTCTCATGGAGAGATCTTACCGGGGGCACTTCGGGCACCGGCCTTCCGCTGCTTTTGTGCAGCCGGCCATCTCGATACCCTTGCCGTTGACAAGCGCATCGGCAATCTTACGCCGGGCCTCATGCAAGTCGCGCCACGCGGTCTTGCGCGAGACCCCGAGTTTTTCTGCTGCCTCCTCCTGTTCGAGCCCTTCGAGGTCGATGAGCCGTATCAGCTCGAGCTCATCGGGTTGTAACGAGATACCCTGAGCGTCTTCTTCAGGACAGCAACAGGGTTTGTAACAGCGGGACTCCGGGCTGCCGGCTATGGTGCGCCTGAGCCGTGGTCTTCCCCGGCGGGGGCACTCAGGTACCTCATTGGTTTCATCCGCTGTCATCGCGAGCTCCTGAATATAATGTGTATCCGGAATAGTATAACATGTTTACCGGTTTTTACCGGACGAATTCTTTGGCACCGATAGCCTGGGGGGTTTTTTGGACCGGGCGTTCCTGGACAAGATATTCTTGAGAATCCTGTAAGGCAGGGTTGTATCCTGAAATTTTTCCATGCGGGCTACCTTATAATGGCAGGAAGAGAACGGACCGTGATGGATTTTCTGGAGAAATCCGGAAAATGCCGGTCCTGCGGATTTATTCAGCTGAAAAAATAACCGGAGTTCCTGACCGTCACCCGGTACTCTGCTGAACCTGAAGCCTCCATGGACTTCTCCAGCAGGCCGGGAACTTCCGGATGGGGGGCCATGGCAGGTTCTTTCTAGCGAAACAAAAAAAAATGTTATCCTTACTGGCATCTCGGCCCATGGCCGCAGCGGTGACGTGCAATTTTCGCGGCCTCACCGGATGCACAGCAACAGGAATCGCCAAATTTCTTCGGCGATGTACAGGCATCACGGTGGCTGGGAGAACCCGGCAGATCCTCATGCTGCTCGCCGCAGGCACAGGTGTGCAGGGTGGTGGATTCGTTCTCCTCATTGAATTTCATGGTATCATTAGACGCTGGTTTTGTATCTTTAGGCATTCATTCACCAACCGTACGGTTGCCGTACGATAATTACTCATATGCGCATAAATCATTTAAAGGATCGCTATCTGACACAACCCGATCGACGGCATCGTTCACAAGAAACCGAAGTCCATCAAGTCACTTACATGGGGGATTGAGGGACGGAAACTCTGAAAATTTTTCCCATCAGTGTGCGAGACTTCCCACTATTTTCAGGAACTGGGACTTAGGCATAGACCCCTATAAGCCACGGACGCATCCATCCTATGGAAAATGCAACATCCGGTAAATTATTTAGAGGATTTCGAATAACGTGGAGAAATTTGGACCTATTTGCAGATTTCAGCGGTTTTCATGTAAATTCCAGAGAAATCCGTCATTATCTCCATTGAAATTTACCATTTTTTCCGAAATGCCAAAGCATCCGCTAGATAATCCCCCGATGTTTGAATGTTCGAATAAGTCCGACGTTGAAACTCATCGCAGCAAAGATCATTTTTGCATGCACTCTTGCAATAGCTGTGACCATAGCAAGAGCCGATTTAAAAATGGTCTTGTTAACGGCGTAAGGCCTTGAGATTCCTGCCGATACACCGGTTCCGCAATAAAAAAAGTACCTGGAATAAGTCCAGGATTACGATGAACGTCTTGTTCACGGGCTGTTTTTACACGCCCCACCAGTTCCATCATGGAGACGAAGCATAGACCCGGTCTGTTTCTGTTCATGGGTACATGGACCGTCACCGGAACACTGGGCACCTGTAGCTCCGTTTACTCCGTTCTGTTGCATACCATGACGGTAGTGTTCCTGAGTACCCGATCCCTGCTGTCCTCCCTGGTTCATGCAGTTCTGTCCATCCTGCAGGCACGGCCCCTGTCCGGAGGCTGCACCGGTATTGTTCCCCCCGAATCCTGCTGCCATTACAGAGGCAGGGACGAGGATCAGTGCGATAACCGCACAGATCAAGATTTTTTTATCCATGGTTTTTCTCTCCTCGTTGTTGCCGACAGGAGGATTCATGAGCGATCCACCTTCTGCCGGTCCTGCATCAAACGTTATCCCCGGGTAATAAACCATTTCTCAGAGCGGCAGCTACATATTGCGTTTTTCGAGGATGAATGGTAAAAAGCGCGAGTATCTGCCGTATTCTGCGGTCTTATATAAGTCTTCAATACTACACTATCAGCAGGATGAAACCAGGAATCCTTGTTCTGGCAGTTCTCATGCTAGCGCTCGTGGCACTACCGCTCGCACCCTATAGCGACGGTGCCGGATCCGGTGTTGCGGATCCATTGCCGGTCAGAGGCGGGATGGGCCATGCATACCGTTATGGTGGAGGGTCCGGGATACCTCCGGATAATGGCATGATGCAGGGGCCCGGGCCAATGCCGCAGGCCGCCCGCCACGGACACGAAAGGTCTGCTCAATCTCAGGTACAACAGGAACTCAGGCGCGATCCTTTTGACTGGAATATCACGGTCAGAAGGATCCGGTTCCGGGGCTACCGGCACCTTTCTGGGAAAAATATTCTCGAACATGAGAAGAGACTCCGGATTTACTCAACAATTCTCATGAACCCGGGAATTGATGTTCCGGCTCTGGCATCTCTGACCGGCATCAACCTTCACACATTGCGGTATCATATCTCATACCTTGTGCGCATGCAGAAGATTACCTCTATCGAACAAGGAGGAGGGCATCATTTCTTTGAAAACCATGGCCGGTATGACCATGCAGATCAGCAGCAGATTCTGTTCCATCAATACCCGACAACAAACAGCATAATCACCCTTGTTGAGGAAAATCCCGGTGTCACACGCGGCGAGATAGCGGATCGCCTGGGACTGGCGGGGCCCTCCGTCACGCGATGGATGCAGCGATTGATAGCCGAAGGGATGGTAACCGAAGTGCATGAAGGGCGTTTTGTCAGGTATTATTCTACCCCGAACCTGAGTGTTGCATGGGCCTCATGAACAATTTTTGATCCTGCAGGAACTGGATCCTTTCCAACACCGCGGATTATCACAATCTAGGTGTTATCCTTATTCAACATCACAGGAGTTCTTTTTCTCCGTGGAGAGACATTGTCTGATATGCCGGAAAAACTTCCAGTGCAGGAGGAGGTGGATGATAAGGAGTGCAGCGAAAACAAGGCTCGTGTAATTGTGCATGGTGACCCATTGGTTGCGGGCAATACCAAGATACGTGGCCCCGCCGCTCCCCCGCCCGCCTTCCGGGAGAACAAGATAAAGCACAAGCCCGGAGATTAGCGACGGGATGAATATCACGAGGCAGCCGATATCGATAAGTGCGTTGATGGTTACGCGTTTCATGGAAATCTCTCATGATTCTGTGAAGGTCTCCGGGTTAATAAACACAATGGGAACCACGAGAACAAGTCATGTGATCCTTTTCCTGCGGAAAACAAACCATATTCCCCCCATAAGAATCCCGATACTACCGATAATCCATGAATCCGGACTAAGAAATACGATAAGACCGATACAGCTCATGGCTCCAATGCTCGGCACCCACGGTGGATACTTACGGTGCTCCCGGGGCAGCCGCAGTGCGGCGATGTTGGCGATCAGGTAGTAGAGCAACATGGCAAACGTGCTGACCGCGACAACGAGCGCAAGGTCCGCGAAAAGGAGGGCGGCGATCATGCCGGCACCGGTGATCGCGATGGCATAATGGGGTGTACTGAAGCGGGGATGGATCCTTTCAAACAGCGAGGGGAGATCCTGACTGCGGGCCATGGAGAAAACAATGCGGGATATCCCCATGATCGTAGTCAGCAGCACGCTTGCCGTTGCGATCATCGCTCCGAGCGAGATCACCAGGACCGCCCCGGAACTGCCGGTATCCCCGATGGCGTCAGCGAGAGGTGAACCGGAGTGTGCAAGAGCAGGGGCGCCGGCAAGGCCAATAGCAACGATGCTCACGAGGAGATAGATAACGGTTGAGATGCCAAGCGCGAGGCAGATAGAGCGGGGGATGGTTTTTACCGGGTCTTTTACTTCTTCGGCCATAATGGTGACCCGGGCAAACCCGGTATAGGCAAAGAAGATCAGAGCTGCCCCGCTGAGGATCCCCATCGATCCTTCGGGTGCAAGGGGGGTGAAATTGCCAGACTGAACAAAGCCCAGCCCGAATGCCACAAAGAACAGGAGGATCAGGACTTTCGCTGTGACAAGGAGGTTGTTGAACAGTACCGACTCTTTCAGCCCGAGATAATTGATCATGATGAAAACCAGGCAGATTACCATGGCAATAATTTTTACCGGGACCGCCGGAAATAATGTTACGAAATAATGCGCAAATCCAAGCGAGACTGCCGCGCCGACAAAGATATTGGAGAAGATCCAGATCCACCCGGCGATGAACCCGGCAAAGGGGGAGATGAGTTTTTGTGCGTACGCATAGGTCCCACCCTCTTCCGGGAGGTAGGCACCAAGTTCAGCCACGCTCATCGCCGAGAAGGTTGCGATAACCCCGGCAATGAGGACGGAAAAGATCATTGCAGGGCCTGCAATGCCGGCAACGATACCGGTCACGATGAAAATACCGGAGCCGATGATCGCCCCGATGCCGAGAGCTGTGGCACCAAAGAGACCGATCTCGCGTTTCAGAACAGGCCGGGCCCCGGTATCTGACATAAATTACCCTTCTTCCTGCTGAATATTAATGGTGCAGGTAGAGGATCCGGCAAATGAAAAATAGTTTAACCGGTTTTCGGTGTCCGGCATCCGGGATTTTTCCAGGATCCATTGTATGCCGGCTGCGCCGTCTCTGTCCGCAGGTTTTTCATGGCACTACGTTTCGCCAAGGATCCCGATCTCGATCGTTTGCTTGTGTTAAGGTGAAGTCCGGCGAGAGTATCAGCGAGTACAATCCGTTCCGGACTTGCCGTAATCTGACGCTCCCGGATCTTGCGCTTGGCAGAGCGTGTCAGGATCCGAACCAGAAACAGCAGGTGCCCGGAATTAACAACAACGCGAATCTGCAAAAAAAAAATGTTGGATTGATCTTACCTTGCCGGGATGATCAGTGAGCGCTCGCCGGCGGGCATGAACTCGCGGATTGCACCCTTTGCAAACTCGCGGCGTGGCTCTGCGAAGTCGAACTTGAGCGACGGGTCTGCGAACGTGATCTTCATCAGCGGGGACAGGCACCAGGCATCTCCACGTGCAGTGTGGGCAGCGCCGGCGATTGCGGCGTATTCGCCCTGGTGACCGACGTTCATTGCATAGTTGGGGTAGTTCGGTCCACGGAGTTCGCCGAGCAGTCCCTCGTCGGGCCGGATCGACATGGAGTTTGCGGAACCGCACTGGTCCTGCAGGTCGTAGCCGAAGAAGCCGAGACGTGACCAGCCTTCCTTGTGCATGAGCATGGA
>JBAVWM010000099.1:0-2991 GCA_049697815.1 Methanoregula sp.
AAAAAATATTCCCCGTCGTTCTGCTATCAACATCATTAATAGGGTACAGGATGACATATGTAAGAGTCCGGGGCTCGTGGTCTAGTCGGTTATGACGTCGCCCTTACACGGCGGAGGTCGCCGGTTCGAATCCGGCCGGGCCCATCTTTTCTGAACATGTTTGAGGAAGGGCACGACCTGACTGCAGAAACCCGCCCCTCTACCTGAGCACGGGGGTGCGGTCTCGCACTTCCCGTACTGGTTTTTTAAAATCAAAAAAATACGGAAAATGAAACACGGAGATTATTTTTTATAAAATCCGATAAACCGGATGGTAAACGTCAGATTCTCCCCTGCGAGCAGGTGATTTTGATCCACCGTCAGGGTCTCATTGGTAAAATTAAGTAATCGTATGTATGCGAGAGCACCATCAGCTTTTCTCTGGATGGTATAGGTGCGTCCTATAACCGGCTCAATATCACCGGGAAGGACAGACCGGTTTATTACCTGGATGAGATCTTCCCGGAACGGACCGTATGCCTTATCGACCGGTATATTCACGGTCTTGGTTGAATTGGGAGTCATCCCGATAACGGCTTCTTCAAGACCTGCAATGACGGTATGATTGCCGATAGTAAAAATAAGGGGGTCGCCCTCGAAATTGGAGTCAAAGACGGTACCGTTCGTTAAAGCCCCGGTATAATAGACCATGACCGTGTCGCCATTCTTCGCCGCGAACGGGTTGAACAGGTAAAACCCGACAACAAGCATGACGATGATGACAGCAACTGATGCAACAGCAAACCGGGTGTATTGTTTTTTCCGGTTCGCCACCGCAGTTTTTCCCTTCAGTTTCTCGGACTTCTTCATGGTATGCTCCCATACTGTTTTCCCTGCAAATGTTAAACAGTTGTCCAAAAATCCGCGGCGGTACAGGAACGCTATCGTGGCAGGGGAACACCGACACGATTATACTTTATTTATACCTATAGAGCGCATCCGGTAGTGTTGAATATGGCCGATCAAGTACGGGTTGCAGAGGTTGCAGGGAAGAAGGTGCAATGGGATGCCGCGCAGATGCGCAAGATCCAGGAACATCCCTGTTTTTCAGAGAAAGCATGCCACAATTTCGGCAGGTGCCACATACCGGTCGCCCCCAAGTGCAATATCCAGTGTAATTACTGCATCCGGGACTTCGACTGCGTGAACGAGAGCCGTCCCGGTGTTACCACGCGGGTGCTCAACCCGGATGAGTCCATGGAGATGGTAAAAAAAGTTGTGGAAAAGTACGACTACATCAAGGTTGTGGGAATTGCCGGGCCGGGTGAACCGCTGGCAAACGAGGAAACCTTCGAAACGCTTCGCCGCTTGCACGAAAAATATCCGGGTGTCATCAAGTGCATCAGCACCAACGGCCTGCTGCTTCCGGACAAAATCGATCTTTTACAGAAATACGATGTTGGGAATATCACCGTGACGCTCAATGCCATCGACCCGGCGATCGGGGCAAAGATCTACCAGTTCGTGGACTATAAGGGCAAGCGCTATACGGGGCTTGAAGCGGCAGAACTGCTCCTCTCCCAGCAGATGAAAGGGATTGAGGAAGCCATAAAACGCAACATGATCGTGAAGATCAATACGGTCTACATCCCCGGCATTAATGAAGACCATATTCCCGCGATCGCGAAGAAGGTCGGCGAGATGGGCGTCTATACGTTCAACGTCATCCCCCTGATCGCCCAGTACAAGTTTGCCGACATCACACCGCCAACGCAGGAGATGAAGCGCAAAATGCAGGACGAATGTTCAAAATATGTCAAACAGATGCGGCACTGCCAGCGGTGCCGTGCCGATGCGATCGGCAAGCTCGGGCACGATGTCCAGTCGTGCATGTACGAAAACAAGTAATCTTTTTTTGGGATTTCAGCGATCCCTTCCGGATCATTACCGCGGTACCGGCGCGTGTTACCCTTTCCGGAACATCCCGCCCTGCTCTGAAGCCTGGTATATTGTCAGGGTATTTCTGTCAGGTTGATTCCGTCAGTACGGTGCGAGACAGCAAGGGGGCAGAGCCGGTCGCCGGATCTTCATTCACTCTCTCGGACAGGGCAAAGAACCTGCTCTCACGAAATCAAATTCCGAATCGGAAGCCCGGGATGTGACGATCACACCCTGCAAGGTGATTTTATTAAAGGGCGGGAAGGTCCGGTATCATTCCCCGTGCAACGCATTCCAATACCACTCGATGAGATAGTTAACCAGGTTCTTACCCGTACAACCGGGTTGTATCCCGGTGGCGCGGGAAAGCCCGACCGGTTCCGGCGTTGGGTCTTACGGTGCGGCCGGAAAATCCATCTCTATGAGGTCTCCGCTTTTCTCTGCAGAGAGCATCCTGTTTTTTGTTCTGGATAATCCTTGCCGGGATATTTATCCTCTCCCGGAGGATATGGGCTGTTGCAAGGGCCGGGTGGCCGGCCAGCTCGATCACCACGCGGGGAGTAAACCCGTGCAGCTGAACCCTCCCACCTCTTGACAACAAAAGCGGTTTATGAGAGATTCATCTCGCGGACAACCGTCTGCGGCCATACGGGATCCGCCGGCTGTCAAAGCCGGCAGATTCCCGTCCGGGTTTCCAGTGCCGATCCGGTCGTCAAAGGCATTTACGCAGAAAAGACCGTGCCGGAGTGACATCTGCTGTCTTCGGACTCTATAAGGCAATTGTTGGAAGCAGAAAATCAGACTGCCCGCGGTTGAGGCCGGTACTGAGGATACGATCCATCTCCTTAATGACCGGCTCAAGGGGAGGAGGTATCGCAGTATCCTCGGTAATTACGGTCTTGCCCTGATAATTGATACTGTATTGCATGAGATCCGCTCCCCCGCGGCGCGACGTGAAGTTCCCCTCAAGTGTCTGGAATTGTCCTTTCTTAAATATCGCCGAGATTTGTTCAAGATCGGACTGGTTGAGCAGAATTTCTCTGCTGGTTGTCCGGCTTGAGACCAACCCGACAC
>JBAVWM010000100.1:0-7941 GCA_049697815.1 Methanoregula sp.
ATGTGTTAAACAGGAAAAATGTGAGAAAAGGTCAGATCTTCTTGTACAGGTTGCCGTACACGACCACGCCTTTCTTCTTCTTGTGGCGCTCGCCCATGTCTCCGGTAAAGTGGGCAAACTTTGCCTTGGTGCCGTCGACTTCGAGCTCGACTTCGCCAACAGGCTTGAAGCCGGGCATCATAACGTCGATGGAGCCGAAGACATAGATGTTGCCCTCAACCATCTGGCCGCCGAGTTTGCTCTTGGCATTGCCCTTGATGATGACCGTTCCGCCTTCTGCGTGGGTCATGACATGGACCTCGCTGTTGCCGTTGATGACGATCTGCCCGCCAAGCATGTACATCCCGGTGTCGGATCCGGCATTGCCCTTGACAAGGATCTTCCCGCCGGACATGCCTCTCCAGTCGCCACGGTAGGCTGCGCCGAGATAGTTGCCGGCATTGCCTTCAACGGTCAGCTCGCCGCCTTTCATGGCAGTTGCAGCAAATGCACCGATGTCGCCTTTGGCAAGGATCTTGCCGCCCTTCATCCAGGCGCCGACGTACTGGTCGGTGGAGCCTTCAATGACCAGCTCGCCGGCGGTCATCTTGAAGCCGAGGTACTTGACCTTCTTTACATCGCCCTTGACAACGATCTTGGTGTCTGCTGCGGTTGCTCCTGCGCTGCCGCTAACCTCGAAGTACTTGCCGAGGGTTGAGGGTATGTTGCCTTCGAATACGGGAAGTTCTGCAATCTGGGCCGCGCTCTTGCCAGCGAATGCATCGGGGGAGATGGTGTCTGCTTCAAGATACAGTGCAGGCGCGTTCTTCATGGTAATGGTAATGGTTTCCATTTTTCTCCACCTCAGTTGGTTGCATCCACCTCAAGGGCGAACGGGTTCGGCACAAAGTGGTGCCCCAGAGCTTCGTAATTGGCCTGCGTCATGCTGTAGTACTTGACGAACTTCTCGTTTATGTCGCGCATGACCTGCGGGTTGTCTTTGACCTTCGCGTTGACCCAGAGCGTGCGCTTGTTGCCGGTTGCAACGATCTCGCCATTGCTGACAACCTGCACCCCGCTCTTGAAGACGGCTGCACAGCGGCTGAACGCCTTCTCGATGTCGTCGGGGTTTGCCACCGGCTTGTCGGGATTGAAGTCGTACACGGCTACATCCGCGTCCATGCCGGACTTCAGACCGCCGCACATTGCGCCAAGACCAAGGCACTTGGCCGGGCCGGCACGAGTCATCTGGGCGAGCTCGTAGAGCGAGAGCTCCTTGTCGAGGCTGCCGATGCTGGTCTGCGAAAGGACCTTTTCCTTGTGTTTGAAGGCATTGATCTGGGCTTCACGGGCCTTGGTGCTCATGAGCCACTTGATAACGCGGGGGTACCGGGTGAACGGTCCCGCGTTCGGGTGATCGGTAGTGATGTAGCAGCGCATCGGGTCCTTCATCATCAGCGGGATCTCAAGGCCGATTGCCCACTGGATGGCACAGACCGAGATAGACGGGCTGTAGATGTAGGGCACGACACCGGCTGCGGTCTCGAGCTCGACATCACAGTTTGCCCACTTGAGGTGGTTGAGACCGGTGAGGTGGTGCTCGAACGGACCATCAGCGGTCATCGTGGTGGTTTCGTCGAGGGTGACGTTGCCGGTATCGATGGTGATGTTCTTGTTATTGTTAACGTAGTCCGTGATTTCCTTTGCACCAGACTCGAAGTCACCCCAGTTGGTTCCCTTGTAGGAGTGGAACTGGGAGTGGGTGAGGTGCATGACGGATTCGCGGCCAAACTTGTTCTTCGCCTTCTTGCCTTCTGCAAGTTTCAGGGTATCAAGCGTGGTCTCGTAGCACCCGGGGTTCCCGAGGTTGTTCGGGTGGATGTGCATCGCGTGCGGCAGGCCGAGGTACTCGTTAGCGTCTATGAGGCCACTGACAATCTCCGCGGGGGTGATGTCGAAGTACGGGACAGGGTCGTTGACGGTGAGACAGTTCAGTCCCCATGCCCATGCCTCGGTGCCACCGGGATTGACGACCTTGACGGCATAGCCCTTCGTTACTCGGAGGAGCCAGGCAATGTAGGCTGCGGTGTTCTCGATCTCCTGGTTTTTCAGGTACTCGAGCACGAACCAGTTGTTGCCGAAGACCGGAAATGCGCCCTCATCGATGATAGGGGTGTCGCGGATCTCCTCGTGCACGTGCCGGGCGAACATGGGGGGCATTGCCGCTTCCATAGCGGTGGTGTAGCCCATTTTGGCATACTCGTAACCGGTCTTGAAGGTGGTTGGGATCGAAGCCCCGCCGCCCATCCGCTCCATGCCCTTGGTGGGTGTGCAGCTGAAAAGCTTGTCCTCGGGCCGGTAGATGCGGCCGAGGTTGACCTTGGGTCCTGCAATGTGAGCGTGGATCTCCACGGCGCCTGCCATGACGGTCTTTCCGGCTGCATCGACTACTTTAGCGGAGGAGCCGACCTTGTCGACAATCTTTCCGTCCTTGATGCAGACATCCTTCTTGTCGCCCTTGATGCCCTGGACCGGGTCAAAGACACATCCGTTCTTGATGATATATTCAGACATGTTATGCTACCCCCTTGAGCTGTTTTAAGCGATCCCGGACCTTGATGAGGAACTGCTCGTCAGTGAGCATCCCTTCGGGTGGTTCGACAACCTTGCGGCAGTCAATCGGGACGTTGTCCATACGATAGCAGTTGCCGCCGCATTCAACGCCGTTGAACGCAACGGGGATATGGAGCTTGGAAACACCGGAGGTCGGGGTCAGGTGCGGGTCGATGCAGACCGAGTTTACTTTCGCGATCGCCCTGACGGCGCTGATCGGGAAATGTGCACCGGGGTCGCTGCCAATGGTGAACATGGCGTCCACTTCACCGCGGACGAGGAGATCGATCGAGCTCGAGTCGCCCGGGTTATAGCGGGCAAAGCCGCGGGTGAGGTCAACGGAGTACGGGAATCCGAACTGCCAGGCAAAGACTTCGCCGGAGCCGGTCACATTGTAATGGCCCCGCATCGGCATGATCGAGTATTTCGTGTACTCGTTGAGGTCTTTTGTCAGAGCGATTGCCTCGTCGATATTGTGATTCTTGGAGAGGGACTGGGTGACACCCATACCGAAGAAGATAATGCCGAACCGGCCGCTCTTTAAGATATCTGCGCACTCACGGATCTTCTCTGCGGGGATACCACCAACGGAGTCGGGGAGCCACTCGCCCTTGAGGGCAACACGGAGGGCACAGAGCAGCTCGTAGTCATGGCCCTGCTGGACCTGAAGGTGGACATCGGCCATCTTGGCAGTGTCGGTACAGCGTGGGTCGACAACCACGAGCTTACGGCTCATCTGTCCCTTGCCGGTGAAGAAACCGCGGGGGAAGATGGAGTAGCGGGACATGTGCCGTGGGTGGGCGTGGGCCGGGTTGCAGCCCCAGAAGATGACGCGGTCGGCGCGGTTCTTGACCTCACCAAGCGTACAGGTCGGGAGACCGATGTCCTGCACGGCGATAAGGGTGGTTCCGTGGCAGACCGCTGCAGTGTTGTCACAGCATGCCTTGGAGATCTCGGCGATCTCGTTGCCCACACTCTGGGCCTCGCAGTTTGTCGAGGACCAGCCATACATCAGGGGCTTCTTTGCCTTTGCCAGCATCTGGGCCGTATAATCAGCAGCCTCATCATAGCTGATATCCTTCCAGCTCCCGTCAGTCTGGCGGAGCCGGGGTTTCGTTACCCGGTCTGCTGACTGGGAGTGAAGAAACTTCTCGGTGCCGATGACACAGGCATTTGCCACTTCGAGGAGTTTCTTGCCGTCATCGGAGACAACGACTTCAACATCGTCGCAGAGGGTTCCGCAGAACGGGCAGATGACATCGGTAATCGTCTTGGTCATCCTACGATCACCCCGCACTGTTTCTGGACGAGCTCGATACCAAGGAGCACCGGCTCGTTGATGGCTACTTCAACCTTGACCGGGGTGCCCTTGAATGTCGGCATACCGGTCGAATAGGTGTTGTCACTGATGACCGAGTTCGCCCACGGGCCCATCGGGATAAAGCCGAGGCCCGGGTGGGGTCCCTGGGTAGTTTCGATCGCCTTGACAATGACGCTGCCGTAGTCGCTCGATACCCGGACATTGGTGTTCCTCCAAGCTCCGAGTTTCTTTAAATCCTCCTTGTCCATCTCGATGATCCCGGCGGCGGTGCGGTACAGGGGCTTCTCCTTGCCGCCTTCGATCGCAACACCCTGCTGGATGGTCCTGCCCGAGATAAGGTTTAAGGTAATTTCGTTTGCCATGGTACTTCCCCTTAGGCCTCGTTCGGGACCATCTCGCCCTTTCCGGAGAGACGGATCACGTCATACGGGCAGGCATTGACACAGACGCCGCAGCCGGCACAGAGTTCGGCCTTGACATCCAGGTGAACGGATTTGCCGTTCCTGACCGCGTAGATCTTTTCCTTGGTCACCGGTTCAAAGGTATGCAGTTCGAGTGCATCAACCGGACATGCAATGACGCAGTTGCCACAACCGGTGCATTGCTCCATGTTTATATGTACAGAAAACGCCATGCGCATCACACACTTGTCGTCGTAAGTTCTAATGTTGTTCAGCAAGTTAGTTAAAGATTTCCAAATAAACAACGGGTTAATGCTCTAGATTTAACCAATGGAGATGTTTGAGACACGATTGTTTAACTGATGCCGGCCGAGGAGCATTCAAATCCAGTCCCTGAGGATTTTTTTGTAAGGAAAGCCCCTATCACTACTCACCGAATCTCCCAAGTGTTAGCTGTAGTCACCTTGCTGCGGGAAGGATACCCGCATGCCGCGATGACGTCCGCGGGATCCGCGTGGTCGGATTCACCGGATTGAGCCGCAATGTCCGAAAGCCGCACAATGGATAACGGGAGCCGCATACCAAAGACATCCACAACCGGTATTTCGGGAAATGCCCGCCCGGTATAGTATTTCCAGGTAGTCCGGTCGACAACAATTCCCAGGGTATCAATGATCCGGGCTGCCCGGCTTGGGGGCATTATGGCAGAAAGCGAGGAAAAAATATCAATGACCGGGGAGCCAATCCGGGTGCCGGGATAAAAGGGTTCATCCGCATAACAGAGATTCCCGCAGTTCCGGCAATAGTACCGTTTCACCCGGACGGTGATGACCCGTTCCGCCGCATGTTCCCGGAGTACAGCAAACTTCTTTTTTTTCCGGTCATGTCCCTGAACGGTTCCCCCGCAGTAAGGGCATGACATGATTTGAGTGAATTCCAAACCATCCAGTGATGATATCGCAGTCTGGATGATATCCGTGATAATTGGGGGGATACGGAGGGGTCTCACGGCTCTTGCGCGTCCTTGAAGGATTTTTAACGTATTCTGGTGTACCTGCTGGGGATTAACAATAAAAATATTTACCTTAATTATTCTTTAACCCACCGTTATTCATCAAATTTCAAAAATACTTCATTAGCCTTAAATAATGTCAGGACAGACCATTTTTGTTCGAGGTTAGAACATGGAATTCAAGTACGTACCAACTACATGTCCGTATTGCGGAACCGGGTGCGGCTTCAACCTTGTTGTCAAGGACAAGAAGGTTGTCGGCGTCCAGCCCTGGCACCGCAACCCGGTCAACGAAGGCAAGCTCTGCCCCAAGGGCAACTATGCCCACGAGTTCATTAATGCTCCTGACCGGCTGACCAAGCCCCTCATCAAGAAGGACGGCAAGTTCGAGGAAGCCAGCTGGGACGAGGCCTATAAGCTGATCGCTGAGAATTTCAAGAAATATCAGGGTGAACAGAGTGCATGCCTTGCCTCCGCCCGTGTCTCCAATGAGGAGAACTACCTGATGCAGAAGTTCGCCCGGGCTGTCCTGAAGACCCCCAACATCGACCACTGCGCCCGGCTCTGCCACGCATCGACCGTCGTTGGCCTTGCCGGCGCATTCGGCTCCGGTGCAATGACCCAGTCGATTGCAGATATTGCCGAATCCAAGTGCATCCTCATTATCGGCAGCAACACGTTTGAGAACCACCCGCTGATTGGGCGGCGCGTCATGCAGGCGAAGGCCAAGGGAGCAAAGATCATCTACGCCGACCCGCGGCTTACTCCCACCGGGAAGCAGGCAGACCTGTACCTCCCATTCTACTCGGGAAGCGATGTCGCAATCCTGAACTGCTTCATGCAGCAGATCATCAAGAACGGTTGGGAGGCCAAGGACTTCATCAAAAACCGGACCAAGGATTACGAGAAAGTCAAAGAGATCGTGATGAAGGATACCTATACTCCTGAGAATGTCGCGAAGATCAGCGGTATTCCCGCAAAGGACCTCATCACGGCAGCAGAGTGGTTCGGCAAGTCCGGCCAGTCCGCAATCCTCTACTCGATGGGTATCACCCAGCACACAACCGGTGTCGACAACGTCAAGTCGGTAGCCAACATCCAGATGCTGACCGGCAATCTCGGCAGGCCCGGCACGGGCATCTGCGCACTCCGCGGCCAGAACAACGTGCAGGGCGCCTGCGATATGGGCGCGCTCGCGAACGTGTACTCCGGCTACCAGGCCGTCATAGTCCCCGAAATGAAGAAGAAGATGGAAGATGCATGGGGCTGCCAGATCGCCGAGGGAAAGGTCGGCCTGACCGTCACCAAGCTGATCAACAAGCTTGCCGACGAACCCGGCCAGGTCAAGTGCGTGTATATCATGGGTGAGAACCCTATGCTCTCCGACCCGGACCTCCACCATGTCGAGAAAGGCCTGAAAAACGTCGAGTTCATGGTTGTGCAGGATATCTTCCTGACCGAGACCGCACAGTTCGCCAACGTTGTCCTCCCGGCTGCCTGTTTTGCCGAGAAGGACGGCACCCAGACCAACACCGAACGCCGCGTCCAGAAGTGGCGTAAAGCCCAGGACCCGCCAGGCGAGGCAAAGGCTGACTGGCAGATCTTCTGCGAGCTTGCGAAGCACATGGGATTCGAGAAGCAGTTCCCGTACAAGAGTGCCGAGGAGGTCTTCACCGAGATCTCGAAGGTCACCCCGTCTTACGGAGGCATGACCTATGCCCGTCTCGAGAAGCCCGAAGCCCTCCACTGGCCCTGCCCGACCGCAGAGCACCCCGGGACCCCGATCCTCCACAAGGAGAAGTTCACTCACCCGGACGGGCTTGGGATCTTCACGCCAATCGAGTACAAACCGGCCGCAGAAGTGCCCGACAAGGACTTCCCGCTCATCCTCACCACCGGCCGCTGTATCTGGCACTGGCACACCGGCACCATGACCCGCCGCTCCGAGGACCTGGAGCGCGAGGAACCCACGGGCTGGGTTGAGATCAATCCCGAGGATGCAAAGGCACTCAGTGTCGCGGACAAGGAGAGGGTCAAGGCGATCACCCGTCGCGGTGAGATCACGATCGGTGCACGTGTCACCAAGAACATCAAGAAGGGTGAGGTTTTCATCCCGTTCCACTTCGTGGAGTGCGCTGCAAACACGCTCACCAACAATGCACTTGACCCCGTTGCAGCAATTCCGGAGTTCAAGGCATGTGCTGTAAGAATTGAGAAGATCAAGGAGGCCTAAGATGGCAAAGAAAGGCGATATGCTCTATGCTTGGACCAACGACGCGGAGATCAAGAAGAGGGCAGAACTCGGCGGTGCGGTCACCGCGCTCTGGAAACACGCGCT
The DNA here is from genome assembly GCA_049697815.1 of Methanoregula sp. GTDB lineage: Archaea > Halobacteriota > Methanomicrobia > Methanomicrobiales > Methanospirillaceae > Methanoregula. The sequence goes on from JBAVWM010000100.1 coordinate 7,665, forward strand.
CGAGTCCAAGATGGTCGACGCTGTCCTTGCCATCACCAAGGGGACTGACCTCTACGATGCACAACCGGTGCTGATCACCGACCCGAAGGATCTTGCAAAGACCGCTGGTTCCCTCCACTGTGGGACGCTCCTGATGTCCAAGCTCATCAAAAAGTATCTCGAAGGCTCCGAGAACATGAAGATCGGTGTCACGGTCAAGGGCTGTGACATGATGGGCATGTACGAGCTTGCCAAGCGCAAGCAGATCAACCTAGACAACGTTGTCATGATCGGGGTC
>JBAVWM010000101.1:0-7633 GCA_049697815.1 Methanoregula sp.
AAAGGATATTCCCGGGTATCCGGCCATCCCGGATTGATCACCGTTCATACACCCAAGGAGATTATGCACGCTTCCCTCCTTCCGGCAGGGACAGTTTCCTGCCCGGTTACTACGATTGTCGGTCTCCCGGGTTAAAATCCTGACCACATACTGCAGCCCGGACTGTCTTCTTCAAAAGAAAATCTCTTTTTTCACCGCAGAAGATGCATATTCCCGGCATTCACGCGGTCCAGGTAATGCAGGGCAGATTCAATGCACGCTCAAAGTTCCGATCATTTCTCAAAAAATTATTCTTAAAAATCGAACCCTTATGATTTCCCCCGCGATCCGGTATCTTCCGGATTACAATGCGGCAAGGATGTTATTCCCTTCACGGATAGTCGCGGGAGCAACCCTGCGGAGGGTCAGGGATGTCCCTGACGGAGGTTCGACAACGATCATGATGAACTGCCCGGGGACGAGCGGTGCTTTCGGGTTGATCCGGATGACGAATTCCTCATCGTATTCAAGCTGGTTGTTGGAAATGCCTTCCTCGTTTTTCACTTCAGGTACCCCCCAGGAACCCTGCGGCGGATTGCCACGGAGGCCGGCAACCGGTTTCAGGGTCTCGCTTCGGATCGCATCGGCATAAACAATGGAGATGTTCTCCATATTGACGGGTTTTGCCCCCGGAGCAAGCCCGACCTTGAAGGTGACGGTATCGATCAGGCCCCCGGGTATGCCATTGCCGGTTACATCTCCGATAGCCACCATTACCTGGCCCGGATTGGCCGGACTTCTCCCTTCCGGTGCCGGGGTCTCGTTATCGGTGCAGGCTGTTGCATAGATCATCAGGATCAGGATTCCTGTCAATAGAAGATACTGCCACTTCACACTTAGGTTCTCCGATCAATAAATCGCTGGTAGTGATGGGAGGGGGTCTGATAAAAACTTTCTATAGACCGGATACAGGGCTGATGAAGTCCCCGAACGATGTATTTCCTATTCAGAGATACCGGGAATTACCGTATCCGGACCCCAGGCGAAAATAAGGCCGGACCGGGCTCCTTTGCCAGTTCCCCGGTCCGGGCCGATACCTGATAATGCAAAAAAAAAGCCGAGATCATCGCCATCATCAGCACCAGGAGTGGTTACCCCGGGTTCCCCGTTATTATCCGTGCCCCGTACTGCCTGACAAAAATGCGATAACCTTCTTAAAGGTGTTCTCTTAGTCGCGAACAAATACCAGAATATGTCTGCCCGGTCCGCTGACATGCTCTTGTTTTAAGGAAAAACCGCGATTATTCATTTCATGTATCAGGTTCTCCCGGGAATATTCGCCCGGTCTTTTCCCTGCTCCAGTCACGCTATCGGTCGGTGAAATAAATTCAATAATTGATGCCTTCTTTGAATATTTGCCGATAATTCCAGTAAATAATTCCATCGAACAATGTTCCCCCAGGATGGTGCTGTGCATGAAAGATACAGCCAATGAAACATCTGCTCTCAGCCGATCATACGAAGAGTCAAATCCCAATCCCATTAAACACGGGGGTGTCGGAAATAAAAAGTCCATTTTGACGGGCGTTATCCGCCTGTTTTCCCGTTGTGCCCGTTTATAGATAGTATTTAACGGGGTTTCCTTGAATTCCGCTGAAATAACGCTATATCCCGAATTTTCAGATTCGAAAGAATAAAATCCGTCACCAGCCCTGAAAATTATAACAGATTCCGGGTTTATTTCTTTTAATATGGTTAAAACAGTATCATCTTTCAGAATATCCCTATGGTTTCCTTCACGTACCTGATGTCCGACCAGTTCACCCGGTATCTCATCTGGCTTCAGGGTTTGTACATACGTTTTCAAATGCATAAAAAATCTTTCTGCCTCTGACTTTTTTTTGCCTGTTCCGATTTTTTCGAATTGCTTCATCTTAACAAAATACCGGATCGGTAAAAAACGCAAAAAACCTTGTGAAAAAATTGTTCGTCCTGTATGTGATACCGTACTACATGATTCACGGATCAATTCATAGGATAGTTTACGGCCCGTTTTTCCTGTTAATTTTGTCAACCATAAAGGAACAATGAAATAAATCCGGACTTCATTCAGACACCCTATGCGTTCCCCGGTATTTTCGGTAATAGATCCAAAATCAATCCATTTCGGGCTGCAATGAATAAATTGCACGTTTCTTGTGTGCCCGTCTTTAAATCCATAATTTTCCTGGGACAGAATCTGCAGACAATTCACGACCATAGTTGCAGCATCCCAAAGCATCGTCAGGGTCCATTCTGCAGGAGAAATTATATAGTCGATTTTTTCATGTTCCAGTATCCCGACAGCTCCTTCCAGATCTACATCATCAGGAATCCAGGTCCTGATAAGACCTGCATCAAATAATTTTGGGCATAGAGGAGATTCCAACAATCTCGTATAGACATTCCATGCATTTTGATCGATGATCTCACGAAAAATTCTCTTATTCCAGTAAAATATCCTGCCAGAAGGATCCAGGTGTGAAGTTGGTTCAACGCGAACATTTTCTCGATACAAAATCAGTTTTTTTCCCATGTTTTTTCCATGTAATGCTCAGAATTTTAGCGTACAGGGTGATATGTCTGTCGTGATGAACCCCGTAAAGATATGTCAACGTATCCGCTTGGCACAATGCAGGGGGGTAAGGCCCCCGGGCCATACCGCGAGACACGGATCGGACAATGTCTGGTTCTCATCGGAGCCCGGGTTTGAGGGGGCTCGTCTCCCCGTATTTCAGGATCCGTGAGTTGAAAACCATTGAAGCTGGCGGAAAATCCGGTTCGCATATTTCACTCTGCCAGCTGGCAGAACAATCCTGAATTCATTTCATGCGAGGCTTTTTGGTCCGGGGCCAACCCTTTCATACTCTTCTTTCCGGATGAAATGCCGGTCGGCTTCGTATCTCTGTATTCTCAATAAAAACAAGTCAAAAACTATTTACCCCTCTGTGCGTGATGGGAGATTGTGTGAATCATGGAGAACGGGTCCATCGTATTTTACTGTCACCTGCAGCAGGTACCGGAGAAGGTCGGGACGGGCGGGATGATCCCGGTTGTGCAGGCTCAGACTACCGACTATGCCGTGGCGGGGAGCTTCGTTCTGCCAATACCCGGGGAGAAGGCATGAAGATTGCTATTGCCGGTGCCGGGATCGCCGGCGGGTACCTTGCGAACCTGCTCGGGCAGAAAGGGATCGATCCGGATCTCTTTGATGGCATGGACCATCGCACCCGCTGCGGCTGCCGCTCATGCGGGTGGGGCGCACCCGCCGGCATTGAAACGTACCTTGCACGAGCCGGCCTCGACCTGGATGAGTACCTCCTCGAACCAATGCCCTCGATGCACTTTGACGGCCTCGTTGCACGGACGCCCATCTGCACCATCAATAAGCCCCGCCTCCTCCTGGATCTCACCCGTGATGCGGAACTGAAGCGGCGGAACCTTGGGCCGGATGAGGCGGAGGACTACGATATTATTGTGGATGCTACCGGTATCGCCCGGGCTTTCCTGCCTCCCTGCTGTTCGGACCTGAAGCTGACGACCCTGCAGCACCGGGTCCTTGTAAAATCTTCCGGGAACGAATCCCTTCCTGCCGGGATGTACTGGAACCCGGTACCCTGGCCCGGGTACCTGTGGGTCTTCCCCGTCGGGAACAACCAGTACCATATCGGTGCCTGCGGGATTGGTCCTGACCGGCTCGACCACATCCTGGACCGGTTTTACGAAGGAATGGACGGACGTTTTTCCTTCACCACCCTCTGCAGCTGTGAGGGGATCATCCGGGTTGCGTCCCCGTATTATGCGACACCATGCTTCGTACGCAAGACCCGGACCAGCGGGACATCACAGCTGATCATAGGTACTGGTGAATCGATAGGGACCGTATCGCCCTTCACCGGGGAAGGCATTGTATTTTCCCTCGAATGCGCACGAATTCTCGCGGATTCCTGGCCGGATCCTGATGCGTATACCAGAGCTGTGATGGCCCGGTTCGTATGGATGAGAAAAGAGCGGGAAACGCTCGATTACCTTCTCTCCCGGGAGGGAAAGAGCGGCCCGAGATTGCGGGACCGTTGGAGATTTTTCCAGAACGCCCGTCGTTCGGGGGTGGGGCTCCCCATAATCGAAGGCTTCCGGAGAATCGGGAGCCTCTCGCAATAGTGGAGGTCCCGGTTCGCATGGTTCGATCTGCCTGCGGGAGAGTTACGCTGGATTCAATTCATGAGAGGCTTTCCCCTCCGGGGTCAGTCCCTTCATACTTTTCTCTCCACATGAACCGCAGGACGGGTTCGTATCCGGGTATTCCCGACAAAAAAAGCCAATAATTATTTACCGCCTGTTGCGTAACGGAGAGTGTGTGAACCATTGAGAACGGGTCCAATCGTATTTCACGGTAACCTGCAGTCGAGCTCATCATGGAACTGATGGAACCCTGGGAAAAGATGATGAAAGGGAAGATCAACATCCTCGGAGCCCACGGGGGCCGTTCCTCACGGAGTTCGATAATCGGATCCAAAGGATTTCAGATACCTCCTCCCTCTATCTTTGTGGCGACGTAGACGCTCTCTTCGAATGTATTTTCCCGCTTCTTCCATTCCCTGGATTTCGATAAAATAATCGATTCTCAATACCCTTCTGACTGGCAAGTGTGGGAGAGATTACAATTAAGTAGATTTTGATGACAAGTCATATCCATGGTATCTGAAAACCGGCGGTACGACATTTTCACCCTCATTGTTATTTTTTTAATTCTGCTAACGGTGTTTGTTGTCTATTTCCCCCTGGCAAAACCGATTATCCTCGGTATGACCCTTGCCGTGGTGCTGTATCCGCTCCACCAGCGGATTTGCCAACGGATGAACGAGTCCGGATCGGCTGCCGTGGTCACTCTGATCACCTTTCTGGTGGCTGTGATTATGCTTTACCTGGTGATCAAAACGATTCTCTCCGGGGGAGCAATGATCTTAATGATGATCGCGACTATTGTTGAATGGTTTAGTTCGTTCGGGCCATATCTCCCCGGCGCTTCGATCGGAAACGGGGTCAATGCAATCTTCACATCTCTCAGACTTTTCCTGATGCCGCTGATCGTTAATATCCCTGCCATGGTATTTTTTACGTTTATCTTCTTTTTGAGCGTCTTTCTTTTTCTCCTGAAAGGGCCGGCTGTCAGCCGGGAGATCCAGGAATCTCTCCCGGGAAGACTGAATGCATCCATTGAAAAAATCTCCGGGCTTACGGTCAATACCCTTTATGCAATTTATATTGTGACCGTACAGGTCGCCATTCTCACCTTCCTGATTGCTCTTCCCATCTTTTACCTGCTGGGATACCCGGGTCCCCTGGATCTCGCCATCCTTGCCGGGTTATCCCAGTTTGTCCCGATCATCGGTCCTTTCAGTGTGATGGCTTTCATAGTTTTTTTCGAGCTGGCATCGGGTGATATATCAGGCGCCCTGATTGCAATTTTTATCCTCTACCCCATTGTCATCTGGTTCCCCGGATCCTATGTCAGGGCCAAACTCACGGGAAGGCGGGTGGCCATTCACCCCATCCTGATGATGATTGGTATCATCGGGGGCATTTCCGTAATGGGGATTTCCGGTTTGATCTTCGGTCCGTTCTTCATCGCTCTCCTTATCTCTGCATACAAGATCCTCATCGACCAGATGAAGATGGCTAAGGAAGACGGAGGCATTTCGGATAATTTTTCACAATAATAAATCCATAAAAAGGTACATCTTTTTCGGTGCACCATCCTGAAAATAAGGTACTCTTCTCCACGTTTTCGGGATTTTCATGAACGGTTGCGTTCTTTCCTTTCACAGAAAACCTACTTCGGCTCAATTGTGGAGATCTACGATTACTCCGTCCAGAGTGCCATTATTTCTGTCCTAAACGAGTGACCTGATTTATGTCCTCCTTCAAGAGCACCAATCAGTGCTTGCGGGTGAAAGCGACAATGGATATCAGGACCAAAGAAGTCGTATTCTATGAGGAAGGGATACGAAGTGCAATAGAGATGGGAGAAACGTACAACATCTCCGGAAGGATAGTAAGACAATGGTCACAGAACCATCACGACGATGCCGAGAACGGATTACGGCAAAAGAAGACCGGGCCGGAACGGTCGCCCTGAGCCATACCGGTGTCATTGGAACAACGGATAATCCGGCTCAAAGGGAAATATACTGCACGGGGAGCCCGACGGATCAAGCACCCAGTTCAATCTCCCCTGTTCCTGAAGAACGGTCCATCGTATCCTCAAAGAAACAGGGCTTCTCATTTGGATCAAACCAAAAACGCAACCGGCTGACAAACGGTTCCAGCATCGTCATGTTGACAGCATGTGACAGGGATACCTTCCAGTCCCGGATCCGGGGCGTCGGGACGGTCTATGTGACCGGGTTCACGGACGATTGTTCCCGATATCGTGTGAGACAGGACGAGGGTTCCCTGGAGTAATCGCATGGACGTCTATTGAAATCTATGCATGAAAAAGACTGCGATATTTCGGGGATGTTTTTAAAATGCGAAAAAGGAGAGCAGCTGACCGCTATTACCCTCGGGAATTGCCGGTAGAGGGATACCGGAAATCTGGCACCCTGTCTGCACCGGTCCCCTGAAGGAATGCCACCGCAGGAATGAGTGTGAGCAGCCCCATTTTTTTAACCTCCCGGGGCCTGCAGGTCCTGCAAATGTTCGGGAGAAAGGAATTATTTCCCTGGAAAAAATGCTGGACACCTGCAACATCAACCGGTCTCTCATTTATTTTGATTCACAGGATAGAATTCGAAAATAAATTTAAATATTCCAACCCTCTTCTATCCGTGGTGGTTTTCCATGGCAGACAACACCACGTTGAGACATCTTCTCACCAGAATGATCTCTTCCCTGCAATCCGGGGAAGCCTTTCTCCCTCCTTGCCTGTTCTGCCAGATCGATGAAACGGGAATCCGGTGGGGCGTGCCTGAAGCGGCCGAGTACCACGCCATTCAGCAGCTGTCACTTTTTTCAACCGCATCGGGAGAAGACCACAAAAAATCGAATTTCATGAGGTAGATTATGGTTGCACAGAAGAAAAATCCCGAAGAAAAAAAATCTGGAAAAAGTCAGGGATCTGATACAAACCAGGTTGTACTGAATACAGAGGTCTCAAGAGAGGACCAGCTGATTGAACTGCAGAAGATCGCAAAAGCAGCAGCGGCTCTGGCTGAAGATCCCAAAGCGTTCGAGGAAGCATATAATGCATATCGCAACAACGAATCAGGCAGATTTATTGCAGTCCTGGAAAGAGTCCATCTGGGAGAGCAGTGCATATGGATCTGCCGGTTCATCTGCCAGAAGAGTTGTCATGAGATATGCCGCCGCTTCTGCCCGGATGCTCCGGCAGAAGCAAATGTTCAGGAAATGATTGCATTTGCCCAGGTACTCCCGTCCATCCTGGAAAAACGGGAATTAATTATCGCGTTGCTGGACGCAATAGACAAGGGAGATCCCAAAGCCTGGCAGACGGCCATCACCCAGAATGAACTGAGGAGGTTCTGCCACCAGCTCTGCCATATCTTCTGCCACTGGAACTGCCGGAGAAAGTGCAGGTTGTTCTGCCCCGAGA
>JBAVWM010000102.1:0-6647 GCA_049697815.1 Methanoregula sp.
TATCAAGAAGATGACAGGATCCCTCGGGTACCGGATCGGGTTCTTTTACAGCCTCAACCTCGTTTTTGCCAACCTGCTTGCCGCAGCAGTAACGCCGGCACAGGCTGGCGGCGAACCGGTCCGCATCCACGAGCTCTACAAGGCAGGTGTCCCCCTTGGTGACGCGACCGCCATCGTCATTATGGAGCGGGTACTGGATGGGATCATACTCGCAGTTCTTGCCGCTTTCGCCATGATTGTCCTCACCGACCAGTGGAAAAGCCTTGGTACCGTTTCGGAAGTCATGGTGTTCGTCACATGGATATTTGTTGCAGGATGCCTTGTCCTGTTCTACCTTGCAGTCCGGCGTCCCGATACGGTAAAAAGGGTCGTAAACTGGTGCACCCTGTTCCTGACCAAGAAATGGGAGAACAAACGTGTCGAAGAACTGCTCGCCCGGGCAGACAACGAGATCGACAACTTCCAGAGCGCCACCGTCCGTTTTGTCCGCACCGCCAAGGGGGGGCTCTGCTGGGGGATGCTCTTTACCCTGCTCTACTGGGTATCGGAGATCGTGACCGCATCCCTCATCCTTGTCGGGCTCGGGCAACCACCCCTGATTCTCGAATCGTTTGTCATCCAGCTCATCCTTGCCATCCTGATGATGATGCCGCTGACCCCCGGCAGTTCCGGTATTGCCGAAGTCGGGGCAACCTCCATGTATGCCCTTTTTATTCCGGCCTCCATCGTCGGGATCTTTGTGGTCATCTGGCGGGTGGTCCTCTATTATTTCAATATCGCCCTTGGCATCTTCTCAAGCATCATCATCGTCCGCAGGGAAGCGGCAAAGGCGAAGTAGTCCTCCCTTTTTCCGACCTTAATCCTTATCACGGTGAACAACAATCACTGTGCACAGGATGACACCGGTTAAGTGCGAAGTACAGGGAGTATTTGTCGCATTCAACAATGCCGCAACCGTACCGCTGGTCATCCTTGCTGACGGGGATGGTCGTGTCCTGCCCATATTCATTGGCATCTGGGAAGCCGTTTCGATCAACAGCGCAAAGATACAAGAGGTGCTCCCGCGGCCGTTCACCCACGATCTCTTCGTTGACCTGTGTGCGAAATTTGAAATCGCCCTGCGGTTCCTGCAGATCGACAGCATTGACAACGGGGTCTATTATGCCCAGCTGGTCCTTGTTTCGGACCATCACGAGGTGTATCTCGACTGCAGGCCGAGCGATGGGATCGCCCTTGCCCTCCGGGCGGGTGTCCCCATTTTTGTTGACGAGAGCGTACTTGCAACTGCCGGGCAGAAGAGCGCCGATCTCCCGGACATCGTGGATCTGGCAACATTCCTGCAGAAATAAGGAAAGGGATCAGGTACGTCGCCGCTCAAGTTCGGCAATGACATCAGAGAGGTCAATGTCAGCCGCACGGAGCGCGACAAGGATGTGGAAGAGCAGGTCTGATGTCTCGTCGATCGTCCTTTCAGGAATACCGTTTTTTACTGCCAGGATAAACTCGGTCGATTCCTCGCCAACCTTCTCAAGCACCTTGTCAATGCCTTTCTTGTCGGTTAAGAGCCGGCTGGTATAGGAATCGGGCGTGGGATTTTCTGCCCGGCTGCAGATCACGTCCCAGATCTCGGCAAGGATCCTGGGATCAACCTTCTTTTTCATGCTTCCTCCGGGGGGAGGTGGACTTCCCCGATCTCAAACCCGCAGAAACGACGGCAGAGTATGCGCGCTTTCTCGATATTGCAGCCGGCCTTGCCGATAGCGATCCCAAGATCGCTCCGCTGCCGTACATGCACGTTCACCGGCACGTCCTCCCCCCAGCGCTCTACCCCGGTCACCTCTGCCGGCTTGAAGATATTGGTGATGAAGTCCTCAGGTTTTTCTGCGTATTCCACCATCTCGATCCGTTTTCCCAGTACGTTCTGGAGCCTTTTTATATTGTCACCCTTCTTGCCAATCGCAAGGCCCATGTCCCCCTGCCGGATCACATAGATAACCCGGTCGAAGCGGTCATCGATCAAACAATCAAGCGCGGTGGCCTTGGTAAGAATCCTTAACTCCTCAATGTACCTTCGTTCCTTAAAACCGATATTGCGCTCCATGATAAAATCAATCCTATTGTATCCGCTGTTTTTTAAGATATTCGAAATTTGGTATCTGCAAATGATTGTCCGGTAAACCGGACAGCGTCCATGTGATTTTATCAAATGATCACGCTGCTATTTTAAAAAAGTTGTGAAAGAGAGTTTGAAGATCAGCTGATGGTGTAGGTAATGGTCACGGTTGCCGAGACCGTGATATCGCCGGACTGGATAGGTGTCGCTGCAATGGACTTCGGTGAGGCCGCATCCAGGGCATAGTTCTGGAAGTACACAGGGGTATACCCGCTGCCGATCTCCGCTTTCTGGACCCCGGTAATGGTGGTCCCCGTGGCGGCGGCAACCGTATCGGCGTCCGACCGGGCGCGGGAGACGGCCTCTTTTAAGGCCTCGGTCCGCAGGACTTGTGCCTGTTCATCGGAGAGCATGAACTGGATGGAGGTTGCCTGGTTGACGCCGTTTGCCACGGCCGTATCGATGACCTCGCCGGTCATGCTCACGTTGTGAAGCGTGACCGTCAGGCTGTTTGTTACCTGATATGTCTTGATTTTGGGAGACAGGAGGCCGGTGGAGTCCTCATAGACCGGATAGATGTTGTATCCGGTGGTCTTGAGGCCATCCTTGGGAATACCAGCCGCAATAAGGGCGTCCTGCACCCGGGTCATTTTGAGGGCGTTCTCAAACTGGGCCAGTTTCACATCGGTGTTCTCGGTCTGGACCGAGAACGTGACCTGTGCCCGGTCGGGCGTCCCGATGACATTGCCGGTACCGGTGGCCTGGATCACGTGTTCATCTGCTGCAGCATCGGAGGCCGCCATGGCACACCCGACAAGGGCAATCGTGATGATCACAAGGCCCATCGTGAAGAGTCTGATCGTTTTTGACATGGCTGTTCCAAGATCTTCTCCATAATCGGGATTAAAGTTTGCCTTGACTGCGAAAAGTGTCGCAGTTATATCTTGTTGTGAACAATGGTGCCATTTTTGAACTTTTCCGGCCGGTATACCGGAAGTCTGCGCTTTGCTTTCTGAGAGGTTCATCAGAACATCGAACATGAGAAGAAATCATCAGATTTTTTCGCCTCATGAACGGCAGACTATACACCAAACTAGATTATACCGGAAGGTCAACATTAGAGGCGATCGAGCATGACAGCGACAATCGTAGAGAAGATATTCTCCCGGAAATGTGGCAGCGACGTAAAGGCAGGCGAAGTGGTCATGGCTCCTCTTGACGGGGCGATGATCCATGATATCACCGGCCCGCTTGCCATCCAGAAGTTCTACGAGATGGGCGGAAAGAAAGTCTTTGACCCGGAACGCGTCATCATGCTCTTCGATCACCAGATACCGGCAGACTCCATCGAGGCGGCAAGCATCCATGTCTACATGCGGAAATTTGCCGAGGAGCAGGACATCCACAACTACGATATCAATGAAGGGGTCTGCCACCAGGTGACGATAGAGAAAGGCCGGGCTGCACCAGGTGAGATCGTGGTCGGCGCAGACTCTCATACCTGTATGTACGGTGCAGCGGGGGCATTTGCCACCGGTATCGGTTCTACCGACATGGGATTTGTCCTGAAGTTCGGCACCCTCTACTTCCGGGTACCGGAGACGATCCGTGCCGAAGTGTCAGGAAAGTTCCCAAAAAGGGTCGGGGCAAAGGACCTGATCCTCTCTATTGCCGCCGATATCGGCGCCGACGGGGCTACCTACAAGGCGATCGAGTTCACGGGTAAGACCGTGCGGAAGCTCGACATGGCAGGACGGATGACATTGTGCAACATGGCCATCGAGATGGGCGGCAAGGCGGGCATCGTTGCCCCCGATAAGATCACGTGGGAGTACATGAAAGGCCGGCGGAAGATGAAACCGTTTGAACTCGACAGCGACGAAGATGCAGTGTTTGCGGAGCGGCGGTCGTACGATGTCTCGGACCTTGAACCGCAGGTAGCCGTTCCGCACAATGTTGATACCGGCGTCCCGGTCAGCAAGGTTGCCGGAACGCACGTGGACCAGGTCTTCATCGGCTCGTGCACGAACGGGCGCTTCGAGGATCTCAGGGAAGCGGCAGACGTGCTGGGCAAGAAGAAGTTCAGTCCGAAGATCCGGGTCATCATCATCCCCGCCTCCCGCGACGAGTACCTCAAGACCCTCAAAGCGGGGCTTGTCGAGAAGTTCGTGAGGGCCGGAGCCCTTGTCGAGGCGCCGTGCTGCGGGCCGTGCATGGGCGGGGCGTTCGGACTGATTGCGCCCGGCGAGGTCTCGCTCTCGACCTCGAACCGGAACTTCAGGGGCCGGCAGGGGAGCACCGAAGGCAAGGTCTATCTCTGCTCCCCGGCAACAGCAGCAGCGAGCGCGATCACGGGCGAGATCACCGACCCGAGGGAGGTATGATCATGACCGCAAAGAAGACCGTACCGGTGAAGAAAATCCTGGTTGCAGAGGCACCTGTGTCGAAAAATGCCCGGGTCTGGAAGTTCGGCGACGACATCGACACTGACGCGATCATCCCCGGAAGGTTCCTCACCATCAACAACCCGGACGAACTCGCAAAGCATGCTTTCGAGGGCACCCGGGACGAGTTTGCAAAGAGGGTACAACAGGGCGACGTGATTGTCGGGGGACGCAACTTCGGCTGCGGCTCCTCCCGGGAGCATGCCCCGCTTGCCCTGATGGGGGCCGGTGTGAAGGTCATCGTTGCCCGTTCATTTGCCCGGATCTTCTTCCGGAACTCCATCAATGTCGGAGTGCTCCCCGTGGTATGCCCGGACGCGGATGAAATTGCGGACGGGGCAACAATCAGCCTGAAGCTGAAGGAAGGGTACGTCGAGGCGGACGGGAAGAAGTACACCATCGAACCCGTGCCGGCATTTATGCAGGGCATCATCGATGCCGGCGGGCTCGTGGAATACGCGAAGAATCTGAAGGAGGTACCAGCGTGTACAAAATAGCATCAATCGGGGGGGATGGTATCGGCCCGGAGATCGTGGCCGAGGGAAAGAAGGTGCTCGAGGCAACAGGGGAGAAGTACAACTTTGACATCCAGTGGAAGGATTTTGATATCGGGGCCGATCGATACCTTGCCACAAGGGAACTCCTCACTGAGGACGATCTGAAGGAACTGAAGAAGTTCAAGGCAATCTACTTCGGCGCAATCGGAGATGAACGGGTGAAGCCGGGCGTGCTGGAGAAGGGAATCCTCCTTGCCCTCCGTTTCCACTTCGACATGTACGTGAACCTGCGTCCGATCAAGCTCCTCAAGGGCGTGGAGACTCCGCTCGCAGGAAAAGGCCCAAAGGACATCGACTTCGTAGTTGTCCGCGAGAACACCGAGGACTTCTACGTCGGTATCGGCTCCCGGTTCAGGAAACACCAGAAGATCGAGCTTGATGTGGTCCGCGACATCTACCGCGTTAAGTTCGGCCTCGACGTAACGAGCGATGCCGAAGAGATCGCGTACCAGATCGGTGTCATCACCCGCGAGGGTGCCCGCAGGGTCCAGACCTACGCGTTCGATCTCGCCATGCAGCGGAAGAAGAAGCTGACTTCGGTGGACAAGGCCAATGTCCTCTCGGATGTGTACGGACTCTGGCGGGACGTGTTCACGGAGACGGCGAAGAACTACCCGGATGTCACCACCGAGTTCAACTTCGTAGATGCCATCACCATGTGGTTTGTCAAGAATCCCGAGTGGTTCGATGTCGTGGTCACGCCGAATATGTTCGGCGACATCATCACTGACCTCGGCGCCATGATCCAGGGGGGGCTCGGCCTTGCCCCGGGCGGTAACATCAACCCGAAAGGCACCTCCATGTTTGAGCCGATCCATGGCTCCGCTCCGAAATACAAGGGCATGGGTGTTGCAAACCCGATTGCCACCATCTGGGCCGGCTCACTCCTGCTCGATCACCTTGGCGAACACAAAGCTGCGGAAGCGGTTGTCAAGGCCATCGAGAAGAGCATAAAGGATGGCATGGTCACGAAGGACCTCGGCGGAAAAGCGGTCAGCACCTCCCAGGCCGGGTCGTACATCGCCGAGTGCGTGAAGAAAGGGAAATAATCCTTTTTTATGGTTTTTCTCTCCTGTTTGTGATCTACCATCATTGCCTGGACACTATGCGGGGGATCCAGTTTTTTTTAAAAAATGGGTCGCCATCTTACTCAGTTTCGCATCGCAATCGATCTCCGGAAAAAAATTTTCAATCGACCCCTCACCCCCTGCTTGAAAATTTTCAATCGCGATCCGATCGATCGGTCGGACGGTCCACGCCAGAGAATGAAAAAAATTGTAGGTTGTACACCCATATTGTAGGTTAATTAACCTACAATCGCTTCACTAACTAACACCTCATTGGTGCGATTGAAATTTTTTCAGCAGGATCTGCTTGGAGATTTTCCAGCGAACCGGCCCGGATCACGAACCTTCAGGAACCATGTTCACATGCGAATTGGCGAGCGGGGCTGCGTAAAACCTGAATGCCGTTTCACCCTTTTTACGTTATCCGATACGCCTTCTCCTTGCGGTTCTTATCATCCTGTCTTTC
>JBAVWM010000103.1:0-1694 GCA_049697815.1 Methanoregula sp.
GGGTCAACTGCGGTGGCTCGGTCAGCCCCATCCTTGCCCGTAAAATGATTGCAGATAAATTCGGGGTTGACCCGGACACGGTCCACAAGGAAGAGATCGACAAGGGCCAGTTCATCATCGAGTACGAAGGCGGCCACAAAGGCATTTCGATCGACGAACTCGAAGAAGCCGGCTACGGACGCAGGTCCAACTGCCGCCGCTGCAAGATGAAGATCCCCCGCCAGGCAGACCTTGCCTGCGGGAACTGGGGTGTCATCGGACCCCGTGCCGGAAAGGCAACCTTTGTCGAGGTCTGCTCCGAGAAGGGTGCAGCACTCATTGACGGCGCAGTCAGGAAGGGAATCATGGCGACCGAACCGGCAAACCCCAAGGGTCTTGAGATCCGCGGAAAAGTCGAGGGTGCGATGTTCAAGCTTGGCGACAAGTGGCGCAAGCACGACTTCGAGGCACTCGGCGAGGGCAAGGACCGGTTAAAGAAGATCATGAGCGAAACCGCCCGCTGCATCAAGTGCTACCAGTGCATTGACCAGTGCCCGATCTGCTACTGCGTGGACTGCACGACCAAGAACCCGGTCTATGTCAAACCCGGGGAACTCCCGCCGAACTTCATGTTCCACCTCATCCGCTTTGCCCACATCGCAGATTCCTGCGTGAACTGCGGCCAGTGCCAGGAACTCTGCCCCGCAGAGATCCCGAACGCGCTCTTCATGCACGCCCAGCAGCAGGAGCTCGAGAAGATGTTCGGCCATGTCCCCGGTGTTTCCATGGAGCTCCCGCTCATGGCCTATGTCGAGGAGAAAGAGGAGCGTGCACGGCTCCACAACACCGGCAGCGACATGATCTACGAGAACGTATTCAATCCTGTCGAGAAGTGAAAAACGTTACCCTGAAAAGGTATGTGGAAGGAAACACGACCTTTGAACCGAAAGGGTGGAAGTCAGCCGATACCAATTCATTTTTTCCCTGCTGACATGCGAAAATGTCCTGTTTCGGGGGAAAAACGAAAGGATCCGTTCTCCGGACAAACCGGCGAGAACCCATAAATTCCAATGCGGAGATGAATGAAACCATGAAAGCAGAAGATGCAAAGAAGATCATTGCAACAGCTATCGACAGGGAAATCGAGGCATACACGTTTTACCGTGGCATTGCCGACAAGGTAAAGGACGCGGCACTGAAATCGCTTTTCGCAGAACTTGCCGGAGAAGAGAAGAAACACCGCGAGTTCCTGCAGGGGATGCTCACGAAAGATGTTTCAAAGATGAAGTTTGATGCATCGCATGACTACAAGGTTGCAGATGCGCTCCCGTCACCGCCACTGAGCGTTGAAATGAAACCCATCGAGGGTCTTGTAGTCGCAATCAAGAAGGAACTGGAAGCCATGCAGATGTACACCCAGCTGGCGAAACTGGCCACGGACAACGAAACGCAGCTGCTCTTTTCCCAGCTGGCGAACATGGAACGGGGCCACAAGGCACGACTGGAGGATATTTACACCAACATGGCCTTCCCCGAGGTCTGGTGACCCGGATCCTCTTCATTTTATCGAAACTCGTGGGGTGGGGCAGGGCATCTCTCTCTAGAGCAATATGCCGTATCAGGGTAAGGCCGGGGCACTATTCGCCTCTTATCCCGGCAGAACAGCCTGTCTCACCTCTTTACTCCCGAAGAACGGGATAACAAATGGCCCATCC
>JBAVWM010000104.1:0-5789 GCA_049697815.1 Methanoregula sp.
GCTCGCTTTCCTGTTCACTGCAGCGATCGCTGTCATGACCATGAAGGGGATTCGCACAATACCTTTTAAATGGCATCCCCGTTGTGCTGCATGTGCGATCTTTCTTGCACTGGTTCACGGGCTGCTCGGGATGCTGGCATATTTCTGAAAAATCGCGTTTTCCCTGTCAACGGGAAACGCTCATGATTTTCACAGAGCGGATACTTTGTCATACCAGGATCTGATGGATAGCGCCCGGAAGGGAAAATAAAAAAACGCCGAGGGGGAGATTTGAACTCCCGAGGCGCGAAGCGCCAGCAGCTTTCGAGGCTACCGCCTTCCCGGGCTAGACTACCTCGGCACTATGCCCTTGTATTTTTTTCATCGCATGCTCTAATAGTTATCTGACGGATTCCCGCTCCCGGGACCGGAACCGGCGCCAGCCAGGATTTCCCTCATTCGTGGAATTGCGGCCGCACCTGTATGCGAAACCAGGTAACTGCCCGGCAAAAACAGCCCGGGAAAAAAGGTATCGGGGAAATTACATCCCGGGAACTGCGCCGGCGCTCTTACCGCCCTGCTGGGTGATCATCATGTCATCAACGCGGATGAGCATGATGGCAGTCTCGGAAGCGCTCTGGATGGTCTGGCGTTTGGACCGGAGTGGTTCGATAACGCCCTCGGCGAGCATATCGATGACCTTACCCTCGTACACATTCAGCCCTGCATTCTTCTTGCCCTTCGCGTGGACATTCTTGAGCTCGACCAGCTTGTCGATCGGGTTGAAACCGGAGTTCTCTGCGAGTGCACGGGGAATGGACTCATATGCTGCTGCATAGGCCTCGATCGCCATCTGGACCCGTCCCCCGACGGTCGATGCATAGTCGCGGATTTTCATAAGGAGCTCGGTTTCGACTGCACCGCCGCCGACTACGTATGTGCCGTCTTCCATGGCATCCATCACGACACGGGTCCCGTCAACAACAGCGCGTTCGAGCTCCTCGAGCAGGTAATCGCTGGTCCCGCGGAGCAGGATGGTGATGGTCTTGGGGTTCTTGCAGCCAGAAATCCGTGTGACCTTTCCCTCGGTATCCTCTTCAACAGTTTCGGCAAAACCAAGGTCCTTTGCCGTCAGGGACTCCGGCTTGTTGACGATATTGGCGTGAAGCGCCCGTGCTGCATATTTCATGTCCTTCTCGGGGACGTCCTCAAGGGCGAGAACCCCGTTCTTGGCAAGGTAAAACTGTGCAGCATCAGCAATGCCTTTCTGGCATAAGAGGACATTTGCACCGCTGTCGATGATCGCCTCGGCGAGTTTCTTTAACGCCTCGCGCTCCTGCTCGCTGAACGCGTTGACCTGTTCGGCACTCGTGATCTTGATCTTTGCCTTTACCTGGGTTTTGGTGATCTCGAGGGGCATTGCGACCAGGGCAACCTTGGCTTTTGTGATCTTCTTGGGCATGCCCTCCTGGACACGGGTCTTGTCGATGACAACGCCCCGGATCAGCTCGGCATCGTCCATGGACTGTCCCTTCTGCTTCTTGATCATCACGTCTTCTTCGTCAACGGTCAGCTTTCCGTTAACCTTCTCGGCAACGGTCATGACCGCATCGACAATGATAAGATCGAGTTTGTCCTTGACCTGCTCGATCGATTTGCCGGTGATTGCCGTGTTGGCAATCTTGAGCAGGGTCTTCTTGTCAGTCGGGTCTACCTTGAGGGAGAGGTCATTCACAATTTCCAGTGCCCTCTCCATGCCCATGCGGTAACCCTGTGCAATGACGGTCGGGTGGATACCCTGCTCGAGCATCGATTCTGCCTGTTCCATGAGTGCACCGACAAGGATGACCGCGGTCGTAGTCCCATCGCCTACTTCCTCATCCTGCGTACGGGCGACCTCGATCACCATCTTTGCACCGGGGTGCTGGACGGCGATCTCGCTCAGAATGGTTGCGCCATCATTCGTGATGACGATATCACCCGTTGAACCGACAAGCATCTTGTCCATTCCCCGCGGGCCGAGCGTTGACTTGACAGCTCCGGCAATCGCTTTTGCCGCTGCAATATTCGAGCGCTGGGCCTCTTTCCCGTAATTACGCTCTACATTTTCTTTTAATATGATAATTGGTTGTCCAGACTGCATAGTGGATCCTCCGATGTTGTAAAAGGTGGAATTGAACTTCTATATAAATCCTCCTTGTCTTCTTCCGGAAAAAAGAAGAGATCAGTCAATCCGGGATATTTTAAAGAGGGAAAAGACCGGGATGCCATCCACGTCCTTGATACCGCGCTTGTCAAAGATAACCCAGATAGCGACCGGAATGGCGTTGTGCTTTTTTAAGTATTTCACTACCTCCCGCATGGTGTTACCGGAGGTGATGGTATCATCGACAATAATGCACCGCTGGCCCCCGACTGCCGCGAAGTTCCCGGAAAACGATCCGGTCGGCCTGTCGCTGGTATTCTGTTTTGCGGGGTGGTAGATTGCAAGCTGGGCGGCCTCCTGCACGGCGATGATCGTTGCAAGCGGTATTCCCGAAAGGGCAATACCCACGATGACCTCTGCCACAGGGGATTCATTGGTATCCCCCGGGTGGGAGAGGTAGTACCGGGAGAGCAGCATCTGTGCAGTTTCCTCCAGGAGGGGCCCCTGGCTCGAGACCGCGGTCCAGTCGATATGGACATCTTTTGGCGCAGCGGTACCTTTTGACTGGGTAAGCAGCCAGGTGACCGTTTCCATGGACAGGGATAACTCATCTGCAATCTGACCCGGGCTGTGTCCTTCTGCAAGGAGACTTTTTGCCCGGCTGATCAGATCGTCAAGGGAAGACATGGAAAAAAGATTCGCCGGCATCTATTTAAGTTTTCTTTTAATGGCCGCTCCGCAGACCGGACATTCACCGTCATGTTCCGCATACCTGCCACAGCCGCTGCACCGGTACTTCCAGTGAACCCGCCGGGCTTTTCGCTGGAGGATCGGGACGGTCTTCACCCCGAGTACGAGGGCAACATTCTGGATTGCAAAGTCATCGGTGTACAGATCTGCCCCAAGGTCAAGCGCAAGAGCAAGCAGGTCACGGTCCGTACCGGAGAGAACGGTGACGTCTTTTGTTGTTTTTGCTGCAGAGAATACCCGTTTTCTGCTCTCCTCCGTGGGCGACTGCACCACGAGACCCCTCGCACACCATTTCTCGAAATTGCCTTTTGCACGGATGTCCAGAAGCTCGTTAACAACCGGCGGGACCGTAAAGAGATCTCCCTCAACGGGAAAATCCCCGAAAAAAAAGCTGGCATCAAGCACGGCATTCATGGCAGGAGTCCTTTTAAAAAAAAACGAGAGAAAATTCCTGGTCCCGTTGCCATCAGCGCTTCCTGAGTGCATGGGCAATCTGGTCAGCTGCCGATACCCTGCTGCAGCTCCGTTCGATAGTGTCGCTGCAGATAACATCCCTGAGACCGGTTGCCATGAGGCGGACATATGCCCCTCCGGTAAAAACACCATGGACACAGGCAGCAAAAACATCCCGTGCTCCCTGCTGGTACAGCATGCCGGCGGCTGTCGCGATCGTGCCTCCGGTTGAAATAATATCATCCACGATCACCACGGAGCGAGATTTTGCGCTGAGCTGTCGCGGCGCCATTTTCACGTCAACCCCGCTCAGACGGGTTTTCTCGAGATGATCGCACTCCCATCCCCCGCCTTCCGCTACCTGCTCCGCAAAGGTCATCGCCCCCTCATCGGGCGCGAGGATCAGCGGGTTGTCGAGGTGCAGGGTCCTGATATAGGAACCGATATCTCTTGCAAGGGACAGGTTCTGAGCCGGTACGGTAAAGGACTTCAAAACCTCCTTTTCGTGGATATTGACGGTGATCACCTCAGACACGCCCTGGCTGAGTGCCCGTGCGATCACCCGCGAACTGATCGGTTCTCCTGCTTTGAACCGTTTATCCTGACGGGCATAAGCCATGTAGGGCAGGACAAGACGGTTCGTTGCCCGGTCGCATGCATCAACAAGAAGCATCAGCTGGACGAGCGAATCATTATCCACAACACTCCCGACGATAACCATCTCGTCATCGATCTCCCCGGCCAGAAGATACTGTTCACCATCGGGGAAACGGGAATAGCGGACATCGACAACCGTAGTCTTCAGTGCCTTTGCAACCCTGGTGGCAAGAACCGGGGATTTTTCCGTGCAGATGACTTTCATGGTATCATTCCTTGAATCCGGAAACCGGGGCGAATGTGTCCGCAGTGGATTACTATGCCGTGTATGATATTGTAGTTTTTCTGCTTCGCGTCCCGACCTGTAAAAACCCGTGAAAGGTGCATGAATCCGTAGCTGTCGTCGTCAATGGGGATCAGCTGAAAGTACTTAAACTAGCATGAAACAAATTATATGAAAACCCTTTGGTAAAAAAAGAGGTTAATCCTGCAATGGAAATAGCAGAACAATCATCACCGCGAACAGACGGAACGAATGCGGAGGGGCCTGTTCCCGAATCAGCAGCTGGTCCGGCCGTGGTATCCACATCCTCCCAGATCGAGGTTCCGGCAAAACTTATCGATCAGGTCATCGGACAGGAACACGCTGTCGAGGTTATCAAGAAAGCAGCGATCCAGCGCCGGCATGTCATGATGATCGGAAGCCCCGGTACCGGCAAGTCCATGCTGGCAAAGGGAATGGCCGAGCTCCTGCCAAAGGAGGAACTGCAGGACATTCTCGTATATCCGAACTCAGATGACAACAACAACCCGGTGGTCAGGACCGTAGCAGCAGGCCGGGGCAAGCAGATCGTTGCCGCGCACAAGGCAGAAGCAAAGAAGAAGATCCAGTTCCGGAATACGCTCCTGATGCTCCTTTTACTGGGTATTGCCGGGTACGCCATCATCACCATGCAGCTGCTGATGGGGCTTATCGCTGGGGCCTTCGTGTTCATGGCACTGCGGTACAGCACCCCCCGGGAAGAGGCGATGGTTCCCAAGCTGCTGGTCTCTAACGATACCAAGAGCATTGCACCGTTTATCGATGGGACCGGCTCCCACGCCGGTGCACTGCTTGGTGATGTCCGGCACGACCCGTTCCAGAGCGGCGGGCTTGAAACCCCGGCACATGACCGTGTCGAGGCAGGAGCCATCCACCGGTCGAACGGCGGTGTCCTGTTCATTGATGAGATAAACACCCTCGATCCGCATTCCCAGCAGAACCTCCTCACCGCATTGCAGGAAGGGGAATTCCCGATCACCGGCCAGAGCGAAAGGTCCAGCGGTGCCATGGTCCGCACAGAACCAGTACCCTGCAGGTTCGTGATGATTGCCGCAGGGAACCTTGATGCTATCCAGGGAATGCATCCTGCCCTGCGCTCCCGTATCCGCGGGTACGGGTACGAGGTCTACATGGCAGAGAGCATGGAAGACACGGATGAGAACCGGCAGAAATATATCCGGTTCATTGCGCAGGAAGTGAAAAACGACGGCAAGATCCCGCATTTCGATCAGAGTGCGATTGACGAGATCATCCGCGAGGCCCGCAGGCGCTCGAACCGGAAGGGCCATCTGACCCTCAAGCTGCGCGACATGGGCGGCCTCATCCGCGTTGCCGGAGATATTGCCCGGGAAGAAAAAGCAGCGATAACAACCGGCGCACATGTCATTGCGGCTAAGAAGACTGCCCGGTCCATCGAAGACCAGGTATCCGCCGAGATCACCCAGCACCTGCGGGAATATGAGATGACCGTAGTCGAGGGTACGCGCTTAGGGCGTGTCAATGGCCTTGCGGTGACCGGCAACGATGCCGGCTCGGTCCTGC
>JBAVWM010000105.1:0-2935 GCA_049697815.1 Methanoregula sp.
AGGCGGGAGGCCTCTGGGATTTCAAATGACCATAAAAAATAAACCGATTGCGAGAACGTTGTCGGTGCTTACTTATAACACACACCTCTTCAAGGGATCCGGAGCTGCCCACGTATCAAGCAGAAAACTTGTTGAACATGATGATGAGAGAGCAGACATGCTCTTAAAGAAGCTTTCCGATCCTGCGACAGGAGGGGCTGATATTGTATTCCTGCAGGAGGTCTGGGGACTGGATATGCGAGAGGATTTCGGCCGGAAACTCGGATCGATATACCCATATGTTTATATTGTACCCGATATCGGTTTTACCGGCGCCTTTAAGGGAATTCGAAATGAATTTACCGGTACCAGTGGCTTGATAGTGGCAAGCAGATATCAATTATTGGCTCCTGTCTTCCAAATGTACCACGACACACCTGGGGACGATCAATGGGCAAAGAAAGGGATCGTTTCGTTTTTCATCGTTGTCCCGTATTCAAGAACAAAATATGCAACTATTTCCATAGGGAATACTCATGCTCCCTGTGATATACCCACAGCTCAAAGGTGTATTGCACAGGCTGCCGCTCAGACTTTTGGAAATCGTGAACACGATGTAATACTGGGAGGCGATTTCAATCTTCATTTCAAGGTAAAAGGCGAGTATGCAGATTTGCAGAAGACCATGAATCAGTATAAAGCACTGGATATCGTCAGCAAGTTTCTGCCATCTCTTGATGATTGCTATACTGACTGGCCGGGAACGAACAAGTTATCACAGGTCTTTGACGGCGGCGGACCTAATCCGGATAACAAGGACAGAATAGATTATATCTATTTTGCCGCAGGTAAAAAGTATTCACATTTAATACCCAAATCTGCAAAAGTCTTCCATGACTGGAAACTGTCAGACGGACTCGATGTCTCTGATCATTATCCGGTTCGTGGAGAGTTCTTAATCCACTGACAGACTGAATGCCGGAGATGCTCCATGGTATCTCTGGCACCAGGTGTTTTTTTAATTTGTTCAAGACTTGCACGTGGCCTCTGCCACGCCTTAAAACATATGCCCTCCACCCCCTCCCCCCTGAAACATCGCTAAATATGACCTCATCCGTTCCCGCCGTTGACTGCCCAATCATTCCGGCCCGGTTCCTGTGTTTTTCCGAATTATGACCTCTGGAATCCGGGGGTAGAGGGAAAAGAGGTACAACCGGGTCCTTTACGGGCTCCGTTGTACCAGAATTCCCACAGGGGTTTTCGGGGGGGGTGGGATTCCCTTTCTCCGACGTTCGACAGGCCACCAGACCTGGAGCAGGAGAAGAGACTGAAGGACTCTTCGACCGATAACCTCCTGCCAGGATCCGTGGGAGATGCTGCGGCCAAAAGACCAGCCGGGGAATATCCCTCCAACCCCCATCATGTAAATTTTTCAAGAGGTTACCACCCCCCCACCCATTATTTTTCCGGAGGGGGAGGATGGGGGTGCCTCCCTGTAGTGTAAAATGACATCGTGTTTAAAAACAGAAAACGTTTGCAACAGTTGGATCCTGTTCGCATCTCTAAGATCATATAAATGCAAAATGAACAATCATCAAGAGGTAACGTATGAAAAAACCAACAGATGGAACAACACTCGATCAACAAAAGCCCGACCAGCACGCCGGCAAGGCGGAGTGGGAAGGCGCCGTGCTCACGAAGATCGCCGAGATGCCGGAACCGGATCGCGCCATGGGCGAGCGGCTCCATGCGATCATCAAAGCCAGCGCGCCAGCCCTCTCGCCGAGACTCTGGTACGGGATGCCCGCGTATACCAGGGACGGCAACGTCGTCTGCTTCTTCCAAAGCGCACAGAAGTTCAAAACGAGGTACATGACGCTCGGCTTCAGCGACAAGGCGAACCTCGACGAAGGCGCCATGTGGCCGACCGCCTTTGCGCTGAAGGAATTGACTGCCGCCGAAGAGGCAAGGATCGGCGCGCTCGTGAAGAAAGCAGTGAGCTGAAAATTGAGCTCGCCAATGGCCAGAATAGTGCCGGAATAATCCGGCTCGTATGAATTTTCCGGAAAAAATTCACGAAAATCTCCCCGGCCAAAAAAATCTGAAAATTATTTCCGGCCGTTCACACAAGTGTCTGTCCCGACACAACCGGTTTCCCGTCGCGGTCGATCTCGACCAGCGAGTCCGGCGTGACCAGGAAGAACCGCCATGTCCCGTGCTTTGACCGGAGCCAGAGCTCGGCCGTGATGGCCGCATCGCGGGCAATGATTCGGAGCTGGGCGATCTCTTCTTTGAATTCATCGGCAAGCTGCTGGATACTCGCGAGGATTGCCGGCGCGAACATGACCCGGGCGAACGTGACCGGGATCTTCGACACGATCGAGATATCGAAGATCCGCTCCGGCCCGCTCATCACGAGCTGGACGATGCCACGTGTCTTGGCGATCGGGATCGCTTCCTTGAGCGCCCGATGCGGGCGGGGACCGCGGGTCATGAGGGGCGCCTCTTGTTTTTCGTTGTTGGTTTTTTCATGATGTGTTTCCTCCTTTTTTTTTACTCAATGCGTCTCCGGGCCCTTTGACAAGGAGCATGGATTTGGATAGACTATGGCCTTTTCTTATAAACCGTTTTGAGCGGAAAACGGAGAGCGTTACGAGCGTCCCGCGAGAATCGGGGCATTGGTCTCGCTCCTTTTGAAGGTACATAAAATGTTCCTCCGGCGTGATCCACCGTTCTCATCTTTTTATCCGGTTCTGCAACCTGTCATTCGTGCCCCTTTGACAAAACATATGAGATTGCCAAAGGAAATGGGCCTGGCTGAATACATTTTCCGGAGGGAAATCCGGGGATTTTCTGTATGGATTGTGGGTGAAAGGAACGTGTATTTTTGAGATCGGGTTTTGCAAAAATGGGGGGGGCCGGGAAAAGAAGGGCAGTTACCGGGTCTGGTTGATAT
>JBAVWM010000106.1:0-1535 GCA_049697815.1 Methanoregula sp.
GAGGGTACACCTCCCTTCTCTTTCCGAAGAATCGAGCGAAACGGGATTTGAGGAGGTGGAGATTTACGATGTAAATCTTCGACTCCGTTCAGGGTCTGATGGCCGCTCCGATCAGGCAAACATGACACCTTCGACATCAACCAGCCCCCGGTTGAAGTCAAGGCCGACTTTTGCAATAGCTGCAATGAAATCTTCCTGGATGATGGCGGGCCGTTCTTTCCGGATGGCAAACATGCCGGCCTCCATGCAGATTGCCTTGAGATCTGCACCGTTCTTACCCTCGGTCATGCGGGCAAGCACGGCAAGATCGACCTTCTCGTCAATCGTGAGGGTACGGCAGTGCACCTTCAGGATGGAGAGACGGCCTTCTACGGTCGGGAGCGGGATCTCGATGATGCGGTCGAACCGGCCGGGGCGGAGAAGTGCCCGGTCCAGGATATCGATCCGGTTCGTGGCACCGATGATCTTCACGTCGCCCCGGTTCTCAAACCCGTCCATGCCGGCCAACAGCTGCATCAGCGTGCGCTGGACTTCCCGGTCACCGGAGGTATTTGCCTCCGTGCGGGAAGCGCCCACGGCATCGATCTCATCGATGAAGATAATGGTCGGGCCTTTCTTCTTGGCAAGGTCGAAGAGTTCCCGGACAAGCCGCGCACCCTCACCGATATATTTCTGGACCAGCTCCGATCCCACGATCCGCATGAAATGGGCATTGGTCTCGTGAGCCACCGCTTTTGCAAGCAGGGTCTTTCCCGTGCCCGGGGGACCGTGGAGCAGCACGCCTTTTGGCGGGGTGATGCCGATCTTCAGGAACAGGTCCGGGCGTTTTAAGGGTAGTTCGACTGCCTCCCGGATCTCGTTGATCTGCGGGTCAAGGCCGCCGATGTCCGCGTAGGTCTCCTGCGGGGAGTCTGTAAGCTCCATGCCATAGACCTGTGCATCGAACGACGTAGGAAGCAGTTCAACGATGGCAAGCGACTGCTGGTTGAGCGTGCAACGGACCCCCGGCTTCAGTTCCTCTGCATTGATTGAGGGGGAACTCCGTACAAGGAACCGGGGGCCCGCGCTGCTCCGCACAATCACCCGGTTCGGGTCCACCACATCCGTCACCGTCCCGATGATCAGCGGGGGACTCCGGAGCTGTTCGCTCTCGCTCTTGAGTTTGCGTACTTCCCGCTCGAACCGGATCTTCTGGGTCTCGATGTACCGCTTGTCTGCCTCGATCTGCCGGATCTGTTCCCGGAGTTCGAGGTTCCGTGATTCCAGATTGTCGACCCGCTCCATCATCTGCGCTTCCAGATCGTGCTTTTCATTCTCCGTCTGGGAGAGCTGCTCGCGGAGCTGCTCCGACAGGGTGCGGTACAGCCGCAGGAGCTCTTCCGGAGTATGAGGATCTGGTGACTGATGGAGGGTGTCGGCCATTTCATGCCTCAGCTAGCTATATGAGAAACTCTATTTAAAGTGTTTGCGAAACGGCAACGATACGAGGTTCCGGCGTACGCGGGTATTGGAGTGAGAATTTATACTCGCACGGG
>JBAVWM010000107.1:0-4871 GCA_049697815.1 Methanoregula sp.
CATTAAAGGTATGGTGGCGTATTAAGGATTTCGCCGTAACCAGGTAAGACGGATCGATCACTGAAACGTGAATACAACAAGCAATAAGAAAAGAACCCGGACAAAAAGGAAATTGATGGTTGGATGATCCAACGGTTCCTCAATTTTTTCTTGAGATTTCTGTTTTTGGTGTGTGGTATGCGGTATTAACCGACCCATTCAAGGACGCCGCCGCCACTTGGCTGGTCCCTGCCGCCTTTCCTGTTTACCGGCATCTCAACCGCCTTGGGGTTTGAGCGCTTGTTCTCAATGTCCGTGATCATTGTCTTGTAGGACTGGCGGGTGCCGAGGATCTGCGCGCTCTTGACACCGGTCATGATAGCGAGAACCCGGATCTTGCCTTCCATGTCGCCCCTCACGCGGGCGCCCCAGATAACATCTGCATGGGGATCAAGCTCGTATGTGAGGGAGGTTGCGACCTCTTCTGCATCCTGCAGGGTAAGGTCGGTGCCACCGGTGATGTGGATCAGGCTGCCGGTTGCGCCGCGGTAGTCAATGTCGGGCATCGTATTGCTTAAACACTCACGGACAACGCTCTCTGCCTTGTTCTGTTGCTTGCTTTCCCCAACGAGCATGACGGCAACACCACCCTTGGACATAATGGCCCGGACATCGGCATAGTCGATGTTGATAAGCGATGGTTCGGTGATCGTTTCTGAAATGCCCTTGACGGTCTCACCGATCAGCTGGTCCATGACGGAAAACGCCTGACCGAGCGGGAGGTTCGGGACGAAATTCTTCAGCCGGTTGTTGTCGAGGACAATGACGGAGTCTGCTGCGGATGCAAGCGCCTCGAGTCCTTCTTCTGCGCGGATCAGGCGGGCCTTTTCAACCTGGAATGGGTAACTGACCATGCCGACGACAATGGCGCCCTGTTCCTTCGCAATCTGTGCAACAACGGGTGCGGAACCGGTACCGGTACCTCCTCCCATACCTGCTGTGATGAAGACGAGGTCTGCTGATTCAAGAATTGCTTCCAGGGTCGGACGGGCCATCTCGGCTGCACGTTTACCGACGTCCGGGTAACCACCGGCACCGAGACCTTTTGTCAGGGACTTGCCGATAAGGACACGCTTGTCGGCCTGGATCATGTCCAGGTGCTGCTTGTCCGTGTTGATCGCAATCGTTTCTGCACCGGACACACCCATGTGGTGGATACGGTTTACCGTGTTGTTTCCTGCACCTCCGCAACCTATGATGACGATCCGTGGCTGGCCGACGAAATCATCATCTGTTGCATTGGCGCTGCCGGGCTTGTTGATCTCTTTTTCAAGCTCGGCATTTTTTAAAGCGTCGTTGATAATGCTCTGCATTTCTACCCTCTCAAACCTTGAATGAAACCTGGTCGTTTTCCTTAAGGACACGGCTTGCGCGTTTTTCAACAAGGTCGCGCACCGCCGCCCTTACAGCCTCTGAAATATTGGGATACTCCCCTGAATCAACCAGCTGCTGGAGCAGGTTGATCTGCTGTTCGGGTAACCGGAGCGTGATCCTTTGCATCATAGTATCTCACATCTCTGACATATGTCTGGTTTATGTCATGCATATGTCAGACTTAGAGAATTCTTGTGTCTGACTTAACCAGATATAAAATAGAATACCACAAAAAGATATAAAAACTTTCTTCTTTGCGAATCGGGGATTCCGCACAACGCATTTATCACTGTTAAACCAAGTATTCTAGAAAAAGAGCGTATTTCTCATGGCTGTTGACTTTCCACAACGGGTGATTCATGGGGGCACCGGAAAGCGGCAGCGGGAAAAAACCCGGAAAAACGTGCTGGATTTCAGCGCGAGTGTCAATCCGTTTCCCCCAAAAATCGATTGGCACTGCGATCCCGCAGACCTGTCCGGATACCCGGATGATACCTACAGCGGACTCAAGGAACGGATCGGTACGGTCTTCTCCCGGAATCCTGAGGAAATCTGTGTAGGCAATGGATCCATCGAGATCATCCGGGTATTCTGTTCGGTCACACTCGGCCGTGGAGGAGGACCCCGGCATTTTTTTATCGAACCCCCGGTATTCGGTGAATATGAACTCTCAGCCCGGCTTGCCGGTGCAGAGCGCACGACCTATCCGGAACGCGCCGCTGTCCGGTTTGTGTGCAACCCCAACAACCCGACCGGCACACTGCTTCACCGGACAGAACTTCTGCACACCCTCGAGAAAATGAAAAACCACAAGGGAATCCTCTTCTGCGATGAGGCTTTTATTAGTCTTGCAGACCCGGAAGAAAGCATTGCAGATGTCCGTGATACCCAGCTGTTTGTCCTCCATTCTCTCACCAAATCCTTCGCAGTTCCGGGTCTCCGCATCGGGTTTGGTTTCGGGAACAGCGATCTGATAGAGAAGATTGAGACCGCCCGTTCCCCGTGGTGCGTGAATGCCTATGCAGAAGCATTTGCGATGGAGGCACTGTTGCATATCGGTGAACTTTCTGATTCACGCAGGGCTATAGAAGAAGAACGTAGCCGGCTGGCTTCTGCAATCTGCGGCCTTGGCCTGACATGTAATCCGTCATCCACAAATTTCCTCCTTGTTGAGTGTAACAGGGATGTATCTTCCCTTTGTTCTGCCCTCGCAAAAAAGAACATCCTTGTCCGGAACTGTGCTTCCTTCGACCTCCCGACCTGCATCCGGATCGCGGTGAGGACCCCTGAGGAGAATACACAACTCTTAGAGGCACTACAATCATGCGTGCGCTGATCATGGCCGGCGGGGCCGGCAGTCGTCTTGCGCGGGGTGAGAAACCCCTGAGCCTTGTCTGCGGAAGGCCCATGATATCCTTCATCTCGGATGCGTTCCGTGCTGCCAGCTGTGAGCCGGTCGTTGTCGTTTCCCCAAAGACCCCAATGACCGCAAACTGGTGCCGGGCACAGGACATCGCGGTCGTACGAACGGCAGGAGACGGGTATGTTGA
The DNA here is from genome assembly GCA_049697815.1 of Methanoregula sp. Lineage (GTDB taxonomy): Archaea > Halobacteriota > Methanomicrobia > Methanomicrobiales > Methanospirillaceae > Methanoregula. The sequence continues at coordinate 2,964 of JBAVWM010000107.1, forward strand.
GGACATGGTGAGTGCTGTTCGGAACCTGGAGGAGGAAAAGCCCCTGATCATCAGCGTATCCGATATCCCCTGTATAACCCCGGCAATTATCGCAACAATACTCCAGTCCTATCACGATTGCGGAAAAGATGCCCTCTCCACATGGGTGCCTGCATACCGGGTAAAATCCTGTAGCGGGGGCATGCCCTATCACGAAAAGATCGGAAGCATTGACGCCTGTCCTGCCGGTGTGAATATTCTCCGGGGTGACGGTATCGATGCAGAGCAGGAAGAATTTGCACTCCTGCTGGATGACCCGGGGCTGGCCCTGAATATCAATACCCGGGAAGACCTCGCCCGGACCGAAGCGTTTCTTTTGGCAGATAATGTACACTGAACCAGAGAGCAAGCCGGACCAATAAATCCCATTATGTGCCAATAGTCTCAAAATACGGGTAATTCAACCGTATTTCTGGACAATGCATATTAAGGTTGATCACCAAGATCTACAGTACAATGGGCGAGTCACAGGAGATTGAGCTGCGGGGTCATATCATTGACTCCGGCATTATGATGCAGCTCATGGACCGGGTCATGGATATGGGGGGGAACTTCGAGATCCTTATCTTCGATGTTGGTAAGAAGAAGACCGATACAAGTTATGCCCGCCTGCGGATCAATTCCTCGACCAAAGAGAACCTGCGTTCCATCCTTTCAGAAATTCACCGCCTTGGTGCCCGCCCGGTCGAGGTCAGGGACGTCAATCTTGTGGCAGCGGAAGCAGACCGCGTTGTCCCCAAGGGATTCTACACCACATCCAACCACCCCACTCAGGTGAAGTTCGGGGGCGATTGGATCGATGTCGCTGCAATTGAGATGGATTTCCTCGTTGTCGTTGACCCGCTCAAGAAAACCGCAAAGGCACAGGCATTAGGGAAAATCCGGAAAGGGGATCTGGTTGTTGTCGGGGAACAGGGAGTGAGCGTCATCTATCCCGAAAGGCCCCGGGAACAGAGCGCGTTCGAATTCATGCACGGGACGGTATCCTCAGAACGCCCCAGCGAAACCCTGATCGCCAAGATTGCAAAAGAGATCCTTGAGGTCCGCAAGAAAGGCGGCAAAATTGCGATCGTCGGAGGTCCGGCCATTATTCATACCGGTGCCGACAAGGCACTCGCCGGCATGATCCACAACGGGTACATCGATGTCCTCTTTGCCGGCAATGCCCTCGCGACCCATGATATCGAATACAATCTCTACGGTACTTCGCTGGGGATGGATATTTCCACAGGCAACCCGGTGATGGGCGGGCATAAGCACCACATCTATGCCATCAGCGAGATCATGCGGGCGGGATCGATTAAAAATGCGGTAGACCGGGGGGTCATTACCGGCGGGATCATGTACGAATGCGTGAAAAAGAATGTGCCTTTCGTTCTTGCCGGCTCCATACGGGATGACGGTCCCCTGCCAGATGTGATTGCCGATGTCATGCAGGCGCAGGATGCAATGCGCAGGCATATTGAAGGGTGCAGCATGGTGCTGATGATCGCAACCCTCCTCCACTCGATAGCGGTCGGCAACTGCCTTCCCTCAAACGTGAAAACGGTCTGTGTCGACATCAACCCCGCCCACCTGACCAAGCTGATGGACCGGGGCACGACACAGGCGATCGGCATCGTATCCGATGCCGGGACCTTCCTGCCCCTGCTCGCACGCCAGCTCGAAATCCAGAACAGCCAGCAGAAAAAATAATTTTTTACTCACGGGAAAAACTCATTTTTGCGAGAGGGAACATTTTTGATGGTTTTCTCTATTTTCAGAAAATTCCTTCTCTACGACATATTGCTGTGACCTCTGATGCGCAATCGAAGAATCGTTACAGATTCTTCTCCAGCTAATCTCCGATGACGTGACAAGTGACTCCCC
>JBAVWM010000108.1:0-2047 GCA_049697815.1 Methanoregula sp.
ATGTGATCAATGGATTGGTCATCCTCTCTCAATTATTTATGATGAACGCCCGCCGCCCCCGAAGGGGCGCCCCCGCGGCGGATCAGTAACCATAAGCTCATTTGAAAAAAATCGCACTGCCCTGCCCCGCCGTGCCCCGAAGGGGCCCTGAGGCGGGGAGCCCTCACAAAATTACATTATTTTTAACGATTTTCATTATTCGGGTGCGAACTCCGGTTCATGCTTGTTTCTCCAGAGCAGAAAAAATCGAAAAATAGATTTTTCACGCTCAACCGTGCAACAACGCTTCAATAATTCCCCGCGCCATCTCAGGATCAACGATCTGCGCGAGCACGAACCCGGCAAACGTGATGAAAACGGTCCAGAACACTTTTCTGAACTGCTCGTTTTTTCCGAACATTTCAAGGATCGTGTCGGTATCCGACATCATCCCCTTGTGGATGATCTTTGGCAGGAAGATGAAGAGCACAAGAAAGATCATTGCAGCGATGATGAATGAGAGCAGGTACCCGGCTTTTTCCGTAAGGTACATACCGAGCGGGACTGTGAACACGCTGGCCAGCGCTGCCGCGGATGCGACCTCGCCGAACCAGAAGTAGTGCCGTTCCCGGGCAATGGCTGCTGTTTCCTCTTCGTTCAGTATCGCGGGATCGAAACTCCCGGCCGTGTTCAGCATCCCGTACCAGGCTGCCTGCATCTCCTCCGGATCTGCAGCGATACCAAGAAAGAGGATCATGACCGGCACTATGAGGAGGACCAGCGGCAAATGCGCGAAGAGAAAAATGATCGCGAGCAGGACCCCGGCACCGCATGCCGCCGCCCGGTCCTGCACGTTATTCTCCGTCATCGCTCATATCCGCCGTGATCGCGAACTCGAAGACTGGACTTGTCGATCCGCCGTTTGCCGGGCTGAAGTCCCTGACCGGTCCCCGCTGGTTCCGTCTTCTCTCTGCCGTCCGGATTCGCACGGTATGAATGCCGGGAGCACGCGGATATACGCGGTACCCGTCCACATCACGAAAACCGTTGAACGGTGGGATTTCAAACCAGTCCGGCCAGAACCGGAATCCACGGGGAATGTCTGTCCCCCTCATCAGGTCCTGAAGCCGCACCGGTGCCATGTTATCGTAGATGAGATCGATGATCAGGTCCTCGTCCTCATGCTCCGGGTAGAGTTCCAGTTCGTAGAAGATCGGATTCCTCCGCGCTTCTTCCAAGGTGATCGGATTATCCACGGTCAGTGGTTCGAGCCCGCTGAGCGTTCCCCGGTACAGACCGGTCACAGTTGCGACCGGCACCATTTCAGTACCCATGGTACCTCTCCATCAGGTGTTCATGCTCCTCCTGAAGCCGCCTGAATTCCTCCACGATTTCGTCGTACCTGCCGATCCGCTGGAGGATCATGAACAGGATCGGATAGATCGGGAGCACGGCCCCGAGGATGATTCCCAGGATCTCTGTGTCCATACGAAACCTCCTGAAAATGTCCGGGTGAAAGAGAGGAAACTATCTGGTCTCCTCTCCCCCTCACCGGGATCAGGCCAGGGCCGGCACCGTGTCGGCCCAGGTCTCGACCTTCGTGCGGATGGCATCGTCCGAGTACGAGGTGAGGTTTATCCGGTCGCGGGTGAGCGTGATCAGATAGAGCTCCCCGTTCGGGTCGCTGCACTTCAAGGTGGCCGCGTAGGTCTCGCTCGCCAGGTCCCGGACGGGCGTGCCGCCGTGGGCTGCTGCAAGCGGGGCGCATGCAACCAGTGCTGCTGCACCGGCATTGAACCCGGCCATGCTACCGAACCGGCACGAGTCGGTGCCGACTGACTTTGCGAGCGTATCCTGGTACACGATCTTCGCAACGTAGTTCTCCTTCGTCTTCTCGACGCCCGGGTGGCTTACGCCTCCCAGGGTGTAGGCAACGCATCCGAACGGGTTGTTCGTGATAACTGCCTGAATGATTGAGTCGAATGTCGATACATCTGCGATCGGGTTCGCGAGCATGCGGACCGCGGTCTTTACGGTTGTTTTCTGGACAAAGTCTGCCATGTTTTTT
>JBAVWM010000109.1:0-5241 GCA_049697815.1 Methanoregula sp.
GAGGGTAAATTCCACGAAACAAAAGAAAAAATGAGGATACCGTCACGTATTTTCCCGAAACTGTCACACCGTTCAGGCTCCGGCAGACCCTGGTACATCAGCAGCATACAGTACCTGTTTTTTTATTATTTTTTCAAAGTGTTCTTTTAGTAAGAACCACGGATACTACATTGCAGGTGGGGACTATGTTTGAAAAAGTATTGGTAGCCCTGGATTTTTCCGCGTATTCACAGAAAATTTTTGACTGCATCAGCGAGATTCCCGGGATACAGGAGGTGGTGCTCCTGCATGTCGTTGACGCAACGCACCCTTCAAAACTGGGCTGGACTTCCGGGCCGTATATCGAGAATGCCAGGCTCCTCATGGCCGAGAAGAAAGAGGCTCTTGAGCATCTCGGTTTTAAGGTCCGGATACATGTCGATGTGATAGTGAATGTGATAACCCAGGGTACGGTTTCCCAGGCGATTTTGGAAGCAGCGGAAATTCACCATGTCTCGCTCATCATCATGGGTGCCCGGGGCATCAACCCGATCCAGGAGATCCTCCTGGGCAGTGTCTCATCAACAGTCCTCCGGCAGACAAAGACAAATGTCCTTGTCATGCACTTCAATCCCGAACGGGAGGATGCTGAAGCATCCGGCGACACATCCCGCCCGCACCTTTTTTCAAGAGTACTGGTCCCTACCGATTTTTCCCCGTCTGCGGGAGATGCAGTATCTTTCGTAAAAACGATCCCGTCAGTACAGGAGATCATCCTCCTGCATGTGGTTAACCGGGCCGAATCACAACCGGAAATTGAAATAGCCATTCAGGAAGCAAAGACCCGGCTTGCGGATATAAGAAAGGACCTCGTCGGTTCCGATCTTGCCGTGAAACACCATATACGGGTGGGAGATCCGACTGAGTTGACACTCTCGGTTGCAAGGGAGGACAATGTTTCCCTGATAGCGATGAGTGCATATGGAACGGACTGGTTCAGGGAGATGCTGGTTGGAAGCACGACATTTACGGTCGTGAGGAGAACACGGAAGCCCGTTCTGGTTATCCGCAGCGGGCAGAAAAAGGAAGAACAGTAAGTGGAATGCACATCCCTACTGTTGCCATGTTCAAAAATCCTGCAGCCCGGCCCTGGCCCCCCTCATGTGCAAAGGGGACCCCCTCCATTCCCCTCCTCTCTGACATGAAACCCACCATCGCCAGCGTAAGCCCGATCCCGCACCACGGCCGCGGTCCCTCTATTCGCCCCTCCCTTATTGATCTCCTTTGCGAGTTTCGCGATTCCTTTCCAGCGTTTCCGTTCGGACCGGACCAGCCCTATCTCCGCTTTGTCCTGCCCGAACGCGAGCTCCCGCACGAGCCGGTGGAAATTATCCAGCCGTGATGCAGAGAGGGTCCCCGTGCGAACCGCCCCCTGCACCGCACAGCCCGGCTCCTTCTCGTGCCGGCAGTCCGAGAACCGGCAGCCTTCTGCAAGTTCCAGGATCTCCGGGAACGTGTCGGCAATGCCGGCAGAGGCCGTGCCGATACCGACTTCCCGCAGCCCGGGGTTGTCGATCATGAGCGCTCCGCCCTTTAAGATGAAGAGCTGGCGGACCGTCGTGGTGTGCCTCCCCTTGCCGTCATAGTCCCGGATCTGCGAGGTCTCCTGGACAGGCCTGTCCATCAGCCGGTTAATCAGGGTGGACTTGCCGACACCCGATGAGCCGATGAGGGCGATCGTTGTGCCCGGGGTCAGGAACTCTTCGAGTCGCCCGACTCCCTCTCCGCTCATGGCACTGATCGGGATAACCGGTATGCCGGAAGAGACCGGGATAATCTCCTCTGCCAGCGAGGCGGGGTCTTTTGCAAGATCGGATTTGTTGATCACGATCACCGGGCGGGCACCGGCTGCGTGGACGATCGCGAGGTACCGCTCGGTCCGGCGGGCACTGAGGTCATGGCCGGCAGCCGTGAAAATGAAGACGGTATCGATATTTGCTGCAATGACCTGGTCGGTGCCTTCCCTCCCTGAAATTCCCCGCGTGAACCGGGTCGTCTGCGGAAGGATATCCACAATCATTGAGCTCCCGGCCTCCGGCTGGTGGAGCAGCACAACAAAATCGCCCACCGCGGGAAAGCGCCCGAGCTTTCGCAGGGCACCGGAGATCCCGGCGTTTACGGATCCACACCCGGTAAAGACTTCCCAGATGGTCTTTTGCCGGCAGGCCACCCTTCCGGGTACGTACGGGCCGGTATATTTCGAAAATGCCTCGGTATGTTCTTTTCTCCAGCCAAGCTGTTCCAGGGTACAGGAATGCGTCTCTTTGCATCCCGGTGATGACGAGTTCATGAAAAAACCTGAACCTTTGATAATGAGGGTACCATTCACAGCCCCAAGTGTTTTGTGGTCAGGAATTTTAATGAACACTCTTTCCTTTCAGCAATTATTGTGTGTCAGGTCTCACGCTTCGATCATACGATCCCGATTAAAAAAAAGTCAGACAAACTCCCTCAATGCATCTCGCCCGGCCCCCCTCCCCGTAACGGGGTGCCCAAAAACGCACCCTTATTCGATCTTTTGTGCACCACGGCACAGGGTCTGAGTTCCGGAAAATGACAGAATATCCTCAACAAATGGTTCTGGTTTCCCTGTCTTTCTTACCCATAAACGAACGGTACGACAGCAGGGATTAACACGGGATGAGGAGAATGTGTCCATTACCGGAATTACCTGCGTTGCCGCGGGGTAATGCCGGGAATTTCGCAGGCAGGCTGGTTTCCGGCGGTCTGGCACTGATGGGCATGAGGGTCCTGACCTGTGAGGGGTCGGGCTGTTGAATACCAACCGGCCAACGATGCGATCGGGAGCATTATCGCTACTCTGAAACGCTGAAAAAAGTGAACTCAGATCCTCGCGATCAGTTCGCTCCGGGAAAACATCCGTATCCCAATCCAGATCAGGCATCCATCAATCACCAGCAGAACCAGACCCACGATAACTGCCACAAGCGGTGAAAGGAACAGGAGACCGGTTGCCTGGGCCACCATCAGGACCAGGATCACGATGACCAGTATCCCGGAAGCCTGGTAGGCTTCCATGAAGGTGCTCACCCGTGTGGAGACGATGACGGTTGCCGCAACACCGAGCAGCACAACCGCCGGCACGACAAAGATCATAAGCCCCCACCAGCTTGCGGTCGGGAACCAGAATCTGCCCATAACGGGGAACCCTGCGAAGTTTGTTACGATAGCAAAGATAGCAAAATTCACCCAGGTGTACACGATTCCCGGGATGATTGCTGCGAGCGCTTTTCCGAGGAAGAGTTCCCCATCGGTCGCGGGTGTGTAGAGCAGGGCTTCAAGCGTTTTCCGTTCCTTTTCCCCGACAAATGCTTCGGCTGCGATAATGCAGGACAGCATCAGGGGGAGTATCAGGAAGAGCGGTGCGACAAGGTACCCGAGAATGAGGACGATCGGAAGCTGCTCCGGGGAGAGTGCCGCAATCTGGCCCTGAAGGTCTGCCGGGATAATCTTTGCGATATCATCCAATGACGCCTGGCTGCCGCCGCCCGGTACCATGGTATGTATCCCGGTAATCAGGAGCGGAAAACCGACAGCAAAGATTACCGACAGTACGATTGCGCCTGAGACCGCGATCCGGTTCTTCAGCACTTCTGCAAAATCCTTCTCTGCGATTGCCCGGATAATCTGCCAGTTCATGAGGTTATTCCTCCCTGTTCCTGTACGGCAAAATAGATCTCCTCGAGCGAATAATCCCGGGGTGTAACCCGGAATATCTCCCCGCCATGCCGGACAGCCGTGAGAATTACTGAGGGAATGAGATGTTTCTGCGAGACCCGCAGCGTGAGGGTATTTTCACGGATACTTTCAACGGTTACACCCTCAATCTCCCGGATGTTTTTGAGGGCTGCTTCAGGAAGGGCAGAAAGAAACTCCATCTCGACCGGAAGTGCTTTCCAGAGCCGTTCGTTCAGTTCATGGATGCTGCCCAGCGCGAGGATCTTTCCCTTGTTGATCATAGCAACGCGGGAACAAAGGTGCTGTGCTTCGTTGAGATTGTGGGTACATAAAAAGATCGTCTTCCCTTTATCGGACGCGAGTTCGCGGATAATTCCATCCACCTGCCGCGACGATTCCGGGTCAAGGCCGGATGTCGGTTCATCAAGGAAGATGACCTGCGGGTCGTGGATCAGGGCACGGGCAATGGCGAGCCGCTGCTTCATGCCCCTGGAAAATCCCCCGACAGGTTCGTCAGCCCGGTCGGCAAGGTTCAGGAGTGCGAGGATCTTAGTTACCCGGCCGGGCAGTTCGGCATCGGGAATCCCGTAGAACCTGCCGAAAAAGGTGAGGTTCTTTTTCGCGGTGAAGCGTTCATACAGGGAGGGTGTTTCTGTGAGAACGCCGGTCCGTGCACGGATGTACGCCCCGTCAACAGTTACATCCCTGTTAAAAAGCATGGCTTTTCCCGCTGTGGGAACAAGCACCCCGTTCAGAAGCCGTACAAGCGTGGTCTTCCCGGAACCATTGGGCCCGAGAAGCCCGAAGACTTCTCCTTCCTCAACGGAGAAACTGATGTTGTTAATTGCACAATTGCTGCCAAACGAACGGCTGATGTTTTGAAGCTGGATAATGGGGTTCATGGAATCAGAGCCTCCGGGTGGATGATTGTCTGAGCCGAAAAACCTGAGGACGATCCCGTGAGGAAACACAGGTGCCCCTTTAATCAGGATCCGGCCGATGACGTTCTCCTTGTCAATAAAAAATTGATCCTTCGTCTATAAATGCTGTGTTGCATAAATCCCGGCAAACGATCCCTCTGAATGGAAATTCCGGGGATTTAACCGTTAATCAGAAGAGGGTAACCACTAAATTTTTTTGTCATCGGCCGGCATCGCCCGCTCATCCGTTGCAGGAAGATGTGATCCGGCCCTGGTCCCATCTCACCGACGATCAACCCGCCTACGCCAACGTAAGCCCGATCCCCAAAAACATGCCTTCCTTTCGATCCAACGTGCCCCAGCCTGTCTTTTCAGGAATCGGCTGCTGTATCGTTGCTAAATGTGGTATTTTCCGGGCATGTAAAGGGCATCAGACCGACAATCCGGGAGAGAAATAACCGTTTCTGGAAAACAGAGTTTCGGTTTTATGAGAAATGTTGTCAGTCAGGCTCCCGGAGGAGGCAATCGGAGGTTAAAATGACTCCCGTTAAGTACCTCTCAGATACCCTCATGATTTATGGGG
>JBAVWM010000110.1:0-1508 GCA_049697815.1 Methanoregula sp.
TGACGAAAAAGTAATCGAAGAGATGAATGCCGGATTAACCTTTGATAAAAAAAATTTATGGGGATTGTTTCGCTTTTTTCAGCGTGATATCCATGAGGCCGCGGTGGACACGGTAGTAACTGTGGACACGGTCAACGGTATGGTCAAGCATAACGGTGACTGACTTCTCATCGACAATAATCCTTACGCGATCGGTATCGATATCGGCATATGGAGCATTTTTCGGATCCGAAGGCAGGGTTACCGTGATGAAAATCTGGTCGTCGGACTCCATCACTTCGTAGGGTATGTCATCATCGTCTTCCTGAGAAGCGAAATGAAAGAGCCGGGGGTCGTCGGACGAAGGCTGCCGGGTGATGATGGTATACCCGACGATATGGGCGTGCTGGCTTTCCGGCATATTTTTTACAATATCTTCAACGATCTTTGCCAGGTTGTTGAACATATCATCGTAGGGGCTGTCCGGATTATTCTGCATGTACACCTCGGAGGATATAGGTATCCTGTATCCGTTTCACAAGCCCGTGACGCTCAAACTGATCCAGGACGGGAGCCAGATCCCCACGCGATATTCCCGTGGCCTGTTCCAGTTCCGGAACCGTAAGGGAGTCATGGGAGAGTGCTATGATTACGGTTATCTCTCTCTCGCTCCTGAATAAATCTTTATGGATGCGGGCAATATCGTTGATTTTTGTTTCGATGTCATGATTGACCTGTTCGAGATTTTCCAGGATCTGGTCGTGGGCGCGGATCATCCGTCCAAGCAGGGTCACGGATTTTTTCAGCGGTTCATCCGCTTCATCATCATCAGGCAGTCCCGTACTGAAAATCCGCACTTCCTTGAGACTGACATCGATGAGGATATCGTTTGCCAGGTAGTAGTACTTCCTCCTCCGTTCATCCATCTGGCTGGAAAGGATGGCCTCCCGCTCCATCATCTGCAGGTGGTCAATGACTGCCTTGGGGGAAAGGGTCAGCGTGTCCGATATTTCGGTAACAAAACAGGGTTTCTGCCGCAACAGTTCAATGATACGCCTGCGGTTCCGGTTCCCGAGGATATCGAGCAGGCGGGCGACCTCAGCAGCGTCACGCATATTTACATAATGTTAGTATGTCAGTATTTAGGTATTCTTCATGAGGGTTCTGAGGCCGCCATGGCATTTTCCCGGCCTTCTTTCCCGGACAGCCACCAGTCCCTGTCCCGGCCGATCCGCTGCTGTAATAGTGCAGCAGCCCGACAATTCCGGGCAGGCAAAGAGATGATTCCCGCCAATCGGAGACTGAAACCGGTGTTTCCTCCAACAATAGTGTCGTTTTCTCACAAAACAGTGTCATCCGGGCCGGAAAACCGGGTAACCGGAGGCTGAAATGGCCTCCGCTGACTGCACCCCTGGATCTCTCCCCCTCCCCGCCATGATCCCCCTATCCCCCTTCTTTTCCCACCCACCCCCAAACATCCCAAACTACGTTCCGGAACCCGGCCTCTGCTGGTACTGTCCTATACTCTC
>JBAVWM010000111.1:0-6686 GCA_049697815.1 Methanoregula sp.
GCTCGGGATGCGGCATCAGGCCCAGCACCTTCCCGTCCGCAGAAGTGATGCCGGCAATGTCTTCCAAAGAGCCGTTGGGATTGTACGGATACTCCCCACGGGCGGGGGTCAGGTCCTCCCGGCAGTACGTGAACGCGATCATCTTCCGGTGCCGGATCCGGTCAAGGGTGTCTTTCGTGCAGAAGAAGTTCCCCTCACCGTGGGCAACGGGGCAGTATATCTTCTCAATCCCCCGGGTCCAGAGGTTGTCCGCTGCGGGTTTCAGGGTGACGAACCGGCATTCCAGCACCCCTTTCCGGTTGGGCATCAGGGCGATATCGCGAGTGTACTGCCGGTCGAATGCCGGGACCAGCCCGAGGTTTGCAAGGATCTGGAACCCGTTGCAGATCCCAAGGACAAGGTTGTCGCCGGAAAGGAACTCCTCGACATCCCGCCAGAGATTGTTCCGTACCCGGTTTGCATAGGCATTGCCGGCGCCGGTGTCATCGCCATACGAGAACCCGCCGGGGAAGACCAGCAGCCGGTAGTCACCAAGATTAAATCTGCCATCGATCAGGTCGTTGATATGGACGATATCGGCGTTCATGCCGGCGCGGGCGAGCGCTTCCTGCGTCTCCATCTCGGAGTTGATGCCAAAGCCGCTCATGATGAGGGCTTTCTCCGGGATTCTGTCCGGACCGGGTTTGCCCCTGGCAGGAATGTCCCGTTTCTGTACCTTTCGACCGGGGTTCATGACTCAGTACCTCCCAAACGGCGCCTTGTAGGCAGCCTCGAGTTCGCTGACGGGAAGGTCGAGCACGGTCTTTTCCTGCGTGATCCGCAGGGATGTTCCACGCACCCGCCCGAGCAGGTGGGCATCGTTGCCGAGCGCCCGTTCAAATGCCCGCTTGTTGTCCAGGGCAACGGTAACCACGAACCGGCCGAGCGATTCGGAGAACAGGTGGTAGTCCGGGCGCATGCCGGCGGGGATCGTGATATCCATGCCGAGCCGGCCGGCAATGGCAACCTTGGCAAGGGCGATCCCAAGACCGCCGCGGGTGACCGGGAATGCCGATGCCACGAGTTCGTGCCGGATCGCCCCGGTCAGCCTCCCGTAGCGCTCCTTCATGGTTACAGCGTCCAGGAGCGGGACGGTATTTCCCACAAAACCGAGGTGGGCGAAATACTCGGAACCGCCAAGTTCTTCGGCTGTCTCCCCGATGACGTACACGAGGTCCCCCTCAACCTTCGCGTCCATGGAGACCGCCCGGGTAACGTCATCGTGGACACCGATAGATGAAATGAGGAGGGTTGGCGGCACTGAGATCTTCACGGGATTGTTGTCCGCATCAAACCCGGAAAAATCGTTATACATGCTGTCCTTTCCCGAGATGAACGGGGTGCCAAATGCCGTGGCAGTATCATAACATCCGCGGGCTGCCAGTTTCAGTTGCCCGAGGCGTTCGGGCTCGTCCGATGAGCACCAGCAGAAATTGTCTAGGATCGCAATCTTGTCAAGCGGGATCCCGAGCGCGACGAGGCCGCGGACAGCCGTGTCGATTGCAGATGCGGCCATGCGCCCGGGATCGATCTCGGAGTAGGAGGGGAACATTCCCTGCGACAGCCCGACTCCTTTCTGTGAGCCGGGCAGCACTTTTGTAAGGCTTGCGTCCGCCTGCACCCTTCCCTGGCCCTGGAGCGGACCGAGCACCTGGCCACCCTGCACGGCATGGTCGTACTGGACCGAGATAAACTCCTTGGAGCAGATATTCCGGCGCTGGAGCATGGACAAAATCGTACTGTCGAGACGTTCGGGGCAGGGAGTACCCGGCTCGGGATACATCTTCTTCACGTACGTTGTCTTCAGGTGTTTTTTCGGGAGACCTTCGTGCAGGAATGCAAGGTCGATATCCATCACCACGTTCCCGTGGTATTCGACAATGCACCGGCCGGAGTCCGTGAACTCCCCGATGACCGTGGCCTCGACGTCCCGGCGCTGCATCAGGTCCATGAACGGCCCGAGATGTTCCGGGGGAACGGCAAGCGTCATCCGCTCCTGCGATTCCGAGATCCAGATCTCCCACGGGGCCATGCCGGGATATTTCAGGGGCACGGAATCAAGCGTGACCCGGCAGCCGTTGCACTCTTTTGCCATCTCTGCAACCGAACAGGATATGCCCCCGGCACCGTTGTCCGTGATGCTGCTGTACAGGCTACGGTCCCGGGCTTCCCTGACGATCACATCGGAGAGCTTCTTCTGGGTGATCGGGTCGCCAATCTGTACCGCGGTCACCGGGCTCGCCGGGTCAAGCGCTTCTGAAGAGAAGGTGGCTCCGTGGATGCCGTCCTTTCCCACGCGCCCGCCGGCAACGACAATGAGATCGCCGGCCCGGGCCTGTTTCTCGAACAGCTTCCTCCCGTCATGTTCGCGGGGCATGATACCGACCGTCCCGGCAAATACCAGAGGTTTACCCCCGTAGCGGTCATCGAACCAGACAAAGCCCTGCGGTGTCGGGATGCCCGAACAGTTGCCACCGACACCGACACCACGGACCACGCCGTCAAGGATAGTGCGCGGGGAGAGGACCGGGTTCTGCCGCCCGCATTTGCGGAACAACGCCAGGTCCGTGCCAGGATCACCGACACAAAACCCGTACACGTTGATTGCAGGTTTTGCCCCGAGGCCAAACCCGATCGTGTCGCGGTTGACCCCGACAATTCCCGTGAGGGCGCCACCAAAGGGGTCAAGGGCAGAGGGTGAGTTGTGCGTCTCGACTTTGTGGGTTACGAGATAGTTGTCATCAAAGACGATCGCGCCGGAGTTGTCGGTGAACACCTTCACGCAGATATCGTGCTCCCCGTTCTCCTCCCGTATCCTGTTGGTTGCAGCCTGGATGTACGTCCTGTAGAGCCCGTCCGGAACATCGTCGTCCATTGCGGAGGCAAAGATCGTGTGCTTGCAGTGCTCGCTCCACGTCTGGGCAAGCGACTCCAGCTCCACATCGGTCGGCTTTCTTTTGTTTTTTGTAAAATAATTCCGGATCGCATGCATCTGGGCAAGGTCGAGGGCAAGCGGTCCCCGCCGCTGGCCGGACAACGGGTCTAAAATCCCCTCCTTTCCGATCCTTGAAAGTTCGCGGTCATCGATATCAAGGTCAATCGTTTCGGCAGCCAGCAGTTCATGCAGTTTGACCGACGGGATAATAACATCCATCCCCCTCGTCCCATACTCCTGCTGCGTCTTCCGGTATACCCGGTTCACGAGCGGGTTTGCCAGGGTAGACGCCAGCCTGCCCAGATCCTCCTCCGACAGTCTCCCGCAGACAAAAAAGAGCTGCGAACTGTACACCGACTCTCCCTCCTGAAATTTCATGGAAAAGAAGTCCTCGATGGTCTGTCGTGCGGTCGCGCCAACGTTGTCAGTGACACCCGGCAGGAACCCGACTTCAATGGCATGATCGAACGACATCCGGGTCGGTTCGTCCACCAGACATTCCTGCACCACCGGGTTTATGAGCTGCGAGCCGATCTGCAGGAGTTCTTTGTGGGAAAAGTCCCTTGCCTCCGTAGCGATGGTGTATACATCGGCAAGGTGCAGTTCCTCAAGGGAAAATCCTAATGAACGTATCCTGTCAGTCCGGGTTTTGAGCCGTGGATCCCGGGTATAGTGCACTTCGATCCGGTGGACAGAGGCGGCCATTGTGTATGTGAGTTGATCGTAAATGAGAAAATAAGTATCGTATGAGGACGGGGGCACTCCTGCAACCGCACCCGGAAATCAGATCTCGTCCTTACGGGTGAGCCGGTAGACACCGGCACCGATAACGATGAGGATGACAAGGCCTGCCAGTCCCATTTCAACACCCGAGGGCCTGAAAGCCTTCCGGAGCCCCGTGGTGTAGTTCTGGGTCTGGCCGGCGCTCACATTCACGGTTGTTTTCAGGTCGTCGTAATCCTCCAGTTTCAACAGCAGGGTATGAGCGCCTGAAGTCAGACCAGGTATGGTTGCCGGGCTCACGCCTTTTACATCGCCATCTACCGAAACCTGGGCACCGGCCGGATCTGTTATTACCGTGAGGGACCCGGTACCGCCTGCCGGCTTCGTTGACACCACAAGGTTGGCATTGACCGCGGTCGTCTGAGACGATCCAACGGATATTGACTGGTTCAGGGGAGCATACCCGGGATACATCAGGGAAATTTCATGGTTTCCGGGCAGGATATCCACGATAATCACGGGCGTTGTACCTTCGTACCGGCCATCGAGCGTAACCGTTGCGCCATTCGGGACCGATGTTACGGCAACCGATCCGTTCTGCCGGATCGGCGCTGTTGTCGCGGTTGGTGCCGGAACAGTTGCCGTCCCGTTGTCGGATCCACCCGCCCGGAGAACCGTCTGGACAAGGACCGTTTGCGAGGGCTCGACCGTGGTGCTGGTGGTATAGTCGTCGTACCCGGGCAATGTTATCCGCAGGATATGGTACCCCGATGCAGTGTCCGTCAGGGTCAGGGGCGTAACACCCTTAAAGACATTATCGATAAAAACATTGGCGCCCGGGGGGATGGTGGTGACGGCAAGGGTCCCTGACGGGACGGTCACGGTAACAAAATGGCTCATGCTCGCGCTGCTGACTGCATTCGTGCAGATATCCCGGGCTTCGAGGGTCACGGAATAGAGCCCCGGGGTCAGATAGGTATGGCGGGGATTCTGTGCAGGCGAGGAGGTCCCATCGCCAAAATCCCAGGCATACGCATTGGCACCGGTCGATGTGCTGGTAAACTGGACGGTGAGCGGGGCGATACCGGCAAGCGGTGCGCCGCTGAAACCGGCCTGGGGCTGGCTCACGGTACACCCGTGGAGAACCGGCGTATAATTTGGCGGGGCAGCCACGACAAGGGGGCTCGTGTTTTCAATCCAGCGATCGCAGGCCGTGCCTGCCCGTTATTTCAGCAGATAGCTCCCCGGGTAATCGTACGTGTGAGAGGCAAAGTCATTAAACCCGTAATAGGGTGACGTGCCATCGCCAAAGTCAAGATAATACTGGGTTGCCGGATCCCCGGCCGGGGAGGCTTGTGCAGGAAAGAGGAAGTTCCCGGTACAGGGAACAACCGCAGGGGACTGGTCGCACCCGCCGGTCCCCATGGTGAAGACCTGACTTTCGGGAGGAGCGTCACAGGTTACCGCGGTGACCGTGCAAATACATACGAGCATCATGACGACTGCACAACTGACCCTGACAAGTCCTGGTTCCGGCATTCGGTTCAATTCCATCTCCTCGTTGGTATTCCCGGGCCATGACCGGGTCCTGTTCCTTTTTTTTAGGAACAGTCCCGGTATATTTTCTCCGGTCTGCGGGAAATATATTGATAGATGCAAGGAATTGCCAACAGATAATCGTTATTGTCCGGGATCGATGCCCGGCGGTTACCTCCCCGGGGAAAAACCATCCTGCGGGCAGGCCCTCCTGCACCATAACGGATAGAAGGCGGTCATGTCTGAATGACCGCGGCTCAGCGGAGAGCCTGGAGCAATCCGTCTGACAAAATAGTTATTATGTAAGGGCCTCAAGGGGGAAGAATGTGCAGTTCGGCAAAACCCTCGAACGCGGACCGGTGGCTTTTGATCATGGCACGTATATGTGTCATCATTATTGCAGTGAAGACGAATGCGTGACCTGTCCCTGATGGATAAAAACGTTCATTGACCGGAAAATTCCCTTTTGTTACCGGGTCATCCGGGCCGTGGAATTGACGGCAGCCACATTCAGGAAAAAATGAGGAATTATTCACCTGTTTTTACGGTCACTGAATAATTTCCCTCCCATGCAAGCGTTACGGTTGAACGTCCAAGGAGGCGCCCGGATGCGGTATCTGTTGCTGTTACGGTTATCGTAACAGGAGTTGCCGTGGAGGACGGTGCGTCGATAAACGACCAGTAGAGCTTTTCACCATGGTTGTTTGCGGAGTCTCCCAGCTGGTTTACCTTGAAGTCCGGGGAATTCCACGAGAGGAACTGCCCGTAGGTTGCATTCCACGTGAACGATGCATTGGCCGCGCTGAACCCGGTGATCACCGGCTCAAGCCCGACACCGGGTGTCGATGACATGATCGGGGAGTACCGCTGGGGGGATGTTTTTATTGTTATCGCGGTAACCTGCCGGGAGTCCGGGAGTACTGACGGCGCAGGCACAACGCTGCATGTTCCGTTCACGCAGCCGCAGCTTCCTGCACCACAATCAAGCGGACCTTCGCAACTCATGGTACACATGAGTGTGCAGGGCGTTTTTCGCGGGCCGGGAATACAGCTAGACGGATGACAGCATTCGGCCGGAACGCAGTCGCCATCGCTGCTGCATTCTGCGACCGGGAGTGGCGATACGGTTGCTGCAGGGGGTGTCTGGGGCAAGGAAGCCGGTATGGTTGTGGTTACCGCAGGCCCCGGGGAATGTGTCATGCAGCCGGCAGCAGATATCGCTGCAATACAGACGATAAGGAGTGCGATCACGTTTGGACCCATACAAAAACCATCGCTGCCGGATCTCATAAACAAGAGGTAAACTGCGAAGATTTTTGCACCCAACGCAACCGGCCCGGTCTGACCGGATCAAAATACCGCAGGAGCGGCATACCTGACAATTTTGCATTACCATGAGCCGGTATGAGAAAGGAGTTGTTATGCCCCGGAGAAAACCTGTCTGATTTGACAC
>JBAVWM010000112.1:0-9588 GCA_049697815.1 Methanoregula sp.
GTTTAAATAGTACTTGATTCGTTTTTTCAACTATACGGATCCGGGCAGGACTAAAATGATCTATGGACCAGGAATTGTATCAAAGGTAACTTCCAGAGTCATCTCGATCGTTCCTGTTATTACCTGGCTTCCGAAGTACGATCGAACCTGGCTTCGGTTCGACCTGCTGGCAGGTCTGACACTCGCTGCCTTTGCAATTCCTGATGGGATGGCCTACGCGTCTCTTGGGCCGGTCCTCAAGGGGTTCCTTGTTGGGACCGGCCCTCGTCATAATCATGAGCCAGAACTGGCGGCCGGGATATAGAATCGGGCCGTGGTTCACGTGGACTTGATTCAACAGCGTGTTTTGTGTGCCGGTGAAATCATAAAAAGCCCCGGTGATATATCGATTTATCCCGCCCTCCAGTGTCCGATGCAGATTTTTTTAAAAACTGAACGGGGATTGTCCGGTTTGTGGCGGAATTTTCAATGACGCTCATTACGCTGAAGATGTACAGGGATACATTCCTGTTCGTCTTTGGGGAGAGTCGCGATGCAGTCAGCGTCATCTGCTGTAATTATGAGCAGGGGGATCACGAGCTTGTGCTGGCGATGTCCCTGAAGGATAGAGAAAAATGAGGCAAAAAATCAGGAATTCTATCGCAACAGGGATTTCGAAGACGTACTCGATGATTCGTATAAGGGTGGCAGCGACTCGGCTTCAATGTAGACGCGGTTGGTCTCCGGGTACACGCTGAGAAGGTCGGCTTCAATGCGGCGGATTGCTTCATGCATCTGTTCGGCCGTAGTACCTGGAACGAAGCCCACCCCCATGTTCACAAGCAGATCGTGCGGGCCCATGTACATGGTGAGGATGTCGCCGGCGCGCTCGACTGCGGGATCCGACTCAACGCGCCGCCGTATGTCCGCGAGCTCGTCGGGGTTTACGCCCTCGCCCAGCAGCAACCCCTTGGTCCGCGACGCGAGGATCCAGGCAACACTCATCAACAGCAGACCGATTGCAATCGATGCTACACCGTCAAGATACGGATTGTTTAACAGGTGGCCGAAGAAGGTCCCGAGAAATGCGAAGACAAGACCGAGCAGGGCCGCGCTGTCCTCGAATACTATCGTAAAGAGGCTCGGATCCTTCGCATGCCTGATAAACTGCCAGGCGCTCGTTTCGCCCTTGGCTTGCAGGAACTGCCTGCTGGCTATGATGAAGGATATACCCTCGACAACGAGTGAGACGGCGATCACAATGTAGGTTGCCGTGGGGTCGCCCATCTGGGTGTCTGGCGTGATGTGGCGAATGTACGAAATACCCTCGTACAGCGACATGCCTCCACCGATGCCGAAGATGGAAACCGCCACGATAACCGTCCAGAAATAGAGCGACTTTCCATAGCCGAAGGGGTGGCTTTCATCGGCGGGCTGCCTGGCGCTTTTTATTCCCAGCAGCACGAGGCACCCGTTTCCCATATCGACAAGTGAGTGGATGCCCTCGGAAATCATGGACGACGAGCCGGAAATTGCCGCTGCAGCGAACTTGAAAATTGCGAGGATCAGGTTGCCGGTGATGGCCGCGAAGACCGCTATGTTAGATTCGCCTTCTTTTGTCATGGGTTACCTCTCTGTCGCTGGCGGCCCCATTGCCGGTCCCTGTCCACCCCCAAAATGAATACCTCGGTGCTATGGATACGGTACATTCCAAACGAACGAGCTGCCATAAACAGTATTGGGACATGATATTTGTTACTATTTGGATACACATCCGTTAAGTGCCTGGCCGGCCTGAGGTGGATAAGGATAAAAGATTGTCTCGCTCAACGTCGTTTGGAAATATATCCTCACATCTCAATGATATCAAAAGTGATGGGTTCTAAAAGCGCACGTACCTATACCCCCATAATAAGAATGCAAGGGTTCAGATTCGAACCTGCAAACAGCACTATCGCATGTGATCGTACGATGACCTGCCGGTCCTCACTGACAGAGAAAAGATGAGGCCGGGAACCAGTCATACTCCCGGAACAGCGCCGGGTTTTTCCGGCGGATCCACCAGCGCCGGACATACCAGCCGAAACTAATGAGAACAATGCAGCCGGCACCGATCCGGGCAGCGGTCATGAAGGGGAAGCCGGAAGTGATGGCTCATGGCAGACAGCCTGTTTTTTTTTGTGCGGGAAAAATTTTACGCCCGACATTTTTTTCGGTTCCCGGAGTTTCCGAAAAAATTAAAAAAAATCCGGAACCAGAAAATCCGGAAAATTTTTTAAAAGTTGGAGATAATTTGCTTGAATATCACTACTTTACTATTTTCAAAAATTAACATATAATCATCAGAATTAACAAACGATGAGATAACATATCCATTTTCAGGATATTTGATAATATAAACATGAGTGTATTCTAAACTATATTTATTGGATACATTCTCAAAACAATAGGTATCTTTACAATTGCTTAATTCAAGGTCAGCTAACCATAACTGAGGCTTATTTGTCCATTCATTTCCATAAAATGTATTAAGAGTTTTTCTGTGTGTTATTGCAGGAAACCAATCTCCGATCCAAAACCGATTTTTTTGTTCACTTGCAATAACATCTTTTACGATAAAAGTACTATTATTTTCAGTACTCTGATTTATCCAATACATAGCTTCGAAATTTACTTTTTCGTCATCTTTAAGTGAAGAGTACCTCGATTCAAAAAAATCCCGATTTTGAATGTAACTACCTCCAAGAATTAGTGTTAATAACAGAATAGTAAAAAATAATGGTAAAAGAGTTTTTATTGGTGTATTCATGTTCAGGATATGCTTGAGAGCAGGAAATATAACCTTAAACAATCCAACAGAAAAAAGAATAATTATCAATATGAGAGGTATGGTCACAACACCATACCCCCCGCTTATTACCAATAAAAAGAATAAAGCAGGTAAAAAAAATTCTTTTTTAATTATGTAATAAAAAAGACCAAGTAAGCATATAATCATTAAAGACAACTGATAATTGTAGATATTATATATGTACATACTAATAAATACATTGAATACAGCCGTTGGTTGTCTTATCATAAACCCATTTATTAAAACATTAATTCCATGATTTTGGATAACTGTAACCCACCAGGGAGAGCTAATTAAAGTCGCGATAATCACAATAAACGCTAAATTGAATAACGTTTTTTTCCGAGGATTGAGTAATACAACGGTAAGCAGGACTAAAGCATATGCAAAGGCACAACGAGGACTGGATAATATTAACAATCCAAAAAGAATTCCTATAAAGAAAATTAATTTATAGTTATTAAATTTCATCCAGCGAAGAACGAGAATTAAACCAATAATAAAAAATAAAGTGCCAAAACCATGAACCAGAAATAGTCCTTGCGCAGAATAAGATATTAATGGGAGATATAAAGCAAAAATTATTGTACTTATCAGGATCAGGGATTTTTCAGAGAATAATTCTTTTAATAAAAAATAAAACGCAAATAGGCATAATATGCTAATTATAGTAGGAGTGTAAATAGAAAGAATCAATAAAGGGATATGGAACATTTTGCTAATCAGTGCTAATATATAAAATATTAAAGGGGGGTACGCAAAAGGTATTCCGTTTTCTGTATAAAATGGAATATAAGTGGGGTATGAAAAATTATTTTGAGCAATAATTTCTGAAAAAAACAGATAAAGTCCACCGTTATTGAGTGGGAGATTTGAGGAGAATCCCATAAATATATGGGGTAATAATCTCAAAAAAATCCCTAAAATTATGGAACTTATAAGAACAAAATTAAAAAAAAACTTCGTTTGTATTAATGAATAAAAATCCTTCATATCTGTTCAATCTCTTTTCGAATAAAACTTAGATGCGAGATGGGATAGTAGTATCTCAAAAATTTCAAACCCCTCTCGCGCTCTTTATAATCGCCGATATTTCCCTGCCATTCCGGTCTGAAAAAAATTGAAAAAATTCCGGTCGGCCCGGAAATTTTTTTCAAAAAAAGCCGGTCCGGAAAAAATATTCCGGAAAAATTTTCCAAAAATTTTCAGCGCACGCAAACACATTGCAGAAAAAAAACGGTACCGGATCACACCGGCTTATAATGCCCCCACTTCCCAAGGGCCTCTTTCAGCTCCGGTGCCTTCTTTGCTTTCTCTTCGAGCGTGACGCCTTCCTGCCAGGCCTCGATCGCCTGCATGGTTGCCTTTGCGCCGGCCCGGGTGCCGTTCGGGTGGCCGTGGATGCCGCCCGAGACGAGCAGGACCATCTCCGTGCCGTAAATATCCATCACATCGGGAACGAGGCCGGGGTGCAGGCCGCCGGACGAGACCGGGAAAGCGCTCCTGATCTTCCCCCAGTCCTGCTCGAGCAGCATGCCCTCGACGGCTTCGGTCTTCTTCTCGCGCAGCACGTTGGCAAGCGCAACGGACTCCCGCCGGGAACCGGTCAGCTTCCCGACCGCGGTGCCGGTATGGATCTGGGAGACCCCGATGAGGCGCATGATCTTCGCCAGGAACTGCATCGTGATGCCGTGCTTCTTGTTCCGGGTGAATGTCGCGTGCATGGCCCGGTGGGCGTGGATGGCAAGACCGAGATCGGAGCAGTAGTCCCGCATGGTCATGACGCTGGCAGTCCCCGCAACAACCACATCGATCATGCAATAATTCCAGCCGTTTGCCGCGAGCAGGTCCGCCCGCTTCTTCATGGTCCCGACATCTGCGGTGATATTGAGGAACGCGGACTTCTTCTCACCGGTCTCCTTCTCCGCTTTGTCCCGCAGCTTTGTCATGAACTTGACGCGGTCGTCGAAGCGGTTGAACGATACGGAGGTAAGGTTCTCGTCGTCCTTGACGAAATCAAACCCGCCCATCCAGGTCTCGTACCCGACTTTGGCATGCTCCTTTGCCGTAAAGCCGATCTTGGGCTTGGGCACGGCACCGGTCAGCGGCCGGTCGCTGACCTTCATCATCTTCCGGATACCGTCATTGCCAAAGTGCGGCCCCTTGAAGTGCCGGATGTATGCCGCCGGAAGGGCTGCATCGATCAGCCGGAGGTTCTTCACCGCTTTCATCCCGAAGATGTTGCCCGCAATCCCACTCAGCAGCTGGACGGCATTGCCCTCCTCCCAGAGCTCGATCGGGTATGCGATCTTCACGACATTGCCCTCGATATCGAACGCGGTCGCCTGCAGCGCCTTCATCCGCGGCGGCAGGGTAAAAAGGGTAGTCCAGGTGCCGGTCGAGCTCTCTGAGGCGATCCGTCCTGCCGCTTCCCTGCCGCTGATACCGGCTGCCGGTTCAAAATAGAAGAGACAGACCAGGTCGTCTTTTGCCGGTTCGTAGTCCAGGTTGACAAATTCCTTGTACCAGTCAATTGCCATAGCTGTTCCTGTACATGCAAAGGCTGTGCCGGGTAAAAAAAGGTGATGCCGGCATATCCCGTCATGGCATGATGGGGACAGGCCGGACCCGTATGGCCGTTTTCCCGCGGTCAACGGGTCTATCGGTGGGTAAGGGAACCGGGATACCTGAGGACGAAAAGGAGAAGATCTTCAACCGCCGGCAATTCCTGCGTCAGGGGCTTTCCCTGTTCATCTCACGGGAGATACTCTCCATGACTGGGGTCAGCACCCGCAAAACAGGTACGCCCAAAAAAAAGGGCCCGGTCCGGGAGCCGGGTGCCGAAAGGCGCGTGCTGCTTCCTGGACGGGGTGTGGCCACCGGCACCCGCACGATCACCAGTTCCGGGAGCGGCCCACGGCATAATAAAAAACCGCATGTTCTATCGGATCGGAAGGTACACCGGTATCCCATGACCGGCAGTCCCGTTCCCGTCGTCCTCGTGCACGGCTGGAACAGCCATCCCGGCGTCTGGAACCGGCTCATCCCCCGGCTCGATGCCGCCCATATCCCGTACAGCAGGTTCAGCCACGTGGAGATGGCAGACAAATCCCTGCCGTACATTGCAGCGGCGATCGGGGACCATATCCGGCACTATCGCGACGAGACGGGATATGACGGGGCTGTTGACTTCATCTGCCACTCTGTCGGAACCTGTATCACCGCTATTTTCTCGAAGTCATGGACAAACCGGAACACCGGGAACACGTCCGCCAGCTGATCGGGCTTGGCCCGCCCAACAACGGGTCGGGTCTGGCAGAACTGTTCCATGATCCGGAATACGGGGCAACCATCATCAACCGCCTCACGGGCGTCTTTGTCCCGGAAGGGTTTGATCCTGCAGCGGATACGATCGTCCAGGACGTGAGACCGGAGAGCAGGGTCATGGACGAACTCCGGACCGCCGGTATCCGGAAGGACATTGTCTACCGGGTCATTGTTACAGCAAACCCGGAAGGCATACCGGGTTTTTTCTCCCAGTTTGCCGGCAGGACCTTGGAGGTGGGAGATGACGGCAGGTACAGGCTGACGCTGGAAGGCGACGGGGTTGTCCCGCACTCCGAATCCGTGCTCCCCGGCATCTCGCTCGATAGTATCCCGCCCGGCCCGGATGCATCGGGCCAGTACCCTTATCCCCACCTGTTCTGCCATATCAACCTGCCAAAAAACCCGGCCGTCATAGACCGTATCATGCAGTATCTTACTTCCGTTCCCGGGTAATTCCATGAGCAGGTCCCGCCGTGTGCAGCCGGGAGGGGCCGGTATATACTCAATAGTTATTTCAGATGACCGGTAACAGGGTCAGAGCAGTGCAATGCATGCCCGCTGAATGCCATGACAGCGCAGCGGCACTGCCAGCTCATGACGTACCTGAATACCGGAACAGATACCATGCCAGCGCTGCCATAACCACCGATGAGCATAAAAAGATGAGCAGGATGGCGGTTATTTTGTCCTTTTTTTCCATCGCAGCCCAGTCACGCTTCTGTTTTCGAGCAATAAACCCGATCAGTAACCCGGTACCGCTCCCTGCCAGTACCCCGAGAGAGAGGATCATCAGGATATCAAACAGGGTCGCAGTCATGCAGGTGCTCCAGTCCGGGTTTTCCGCAATCCGATATAAATTATTGCTGCGGCAGCGGGAATGCCCTGATACCGGCTGTTACTGGTTACGACAACGGCTGCATGCAAGAGCGAGAAGGATGACAAAGAAGGCACCTGCCATTGCCGGGACAAGCCCGGCAGCCCGGGGGGTGGTTACGGGGACCGGGTCAAGAGAGACCTCGACAGAACTGACCTGGCCGGCCGGGATTATGAGCTGCCGGGCAGCTGCGATGTACCCGTCCTTTTCCAGCATGACCGTGTGGTTGCCGGCGGATATATTTGCAAGGACAACCGGCGAGAGTCCGGCATTGGTCCCATCGAGCAGGACCCGGGCGCCTGGCGGCGTGGAATTCACCACAAGCGTTCCGGTTTTCGGCTGGAGGGTTGCCGTTACCTCAGTAATTTTTCCCTGTTCTACCGGGACCTGGACTGACAGTTCGTTATACCCGAACCGGGAAAAGGTGACCGCATAAGTGCCCGGGAAGAGATCGCCGATCGCAAGCGGAGTTTTTCCGCGGTATCCCCCGTCGACCATCAGCGATGCCCCGTCAGGGACCGACTGCAGGTTCATCCCGCCCGGCTGGACCGGGATGTCAACACTGACCGTGGGTTTCCCGAGCGTAACGGAGAGGGTCCGGTAATCGGCCTCTGCCAGATGGGAACGGTCATTCGGGCCGCTGACAACCCAGACGGTATACGAACCTTCATCGAGGCGCCCTCCAACCGAACCCGTATCCCACGTGTAACTCCAGTGATCGTCGCCGTCCACACTGACTATCGTAAACCCGCCCTGGTCTGCCCTCTTCGAAATATCATCCAGTGCCACGCCATTCTCCGGAAGGTTCGGCCCGGTCAGGAAGAGGTACACGTACGGACCGGAGGTGGCATATCCCGCTAATTCGACCTCGTCTCCGAGCGCAACCTGGATTTCCGATGCCGCGGCACCGCCGGCAAGGAACAGCATGCCCAAGAGGAGCACCGTGGCCACGGAATAGTTTTTCAAAGAGAACATATGCTCAGGCTGGTAGATTGATCATCAAGGTTCTTGGATGTTGCGCTGGATTTTTAACAAACGGAAATAATCAGGTGATTAAAATCTGTTCTGGAGAACACCCTTTTTTCCCATCATATGATGCCCCCGCTTGCGCCGGCAGTCCCCGCCGGGGGACAGGAAACATGACGATGGCCCGAATCAGGTTACCGGCAATACGTCGTTATCACAATCGGGGAATACCCCGGTGACGGGGGGAAAGCTCCCAGGAGCGTCAGGGTTTTTTAAACTGATTTCTCCAGAGCAGAAAAATCCACAGATTCCCGGCCGTTCTTTCCATCAAGCGGGACATAACAGAAAACTGGTGTGCAGAGCATCCCGTGCCCCGGCCTGACTGTAATGCCATGGTTTTTCCGGTTTTATGGGGTGGATGGTCAGCAAGGGGAGCACCAATAAAAATATATTGTACAAATAATATGGATTATGGATGATGTAATCTATGAAACCCCAGCACGTGATGTATTTTACTGAAAAAGAGAGAGAGTTTGTCAACCTTCTCATCGATATCGGCACAAAGAAAAATGTCGCGCAGGTACTGGTCTTCCTTGCAAACGTACCCAAAGCGACTTCACGCGATATTGAGCGGGGGACGGATCTCCGCCAGCCTGAAGTCAGTCTTGCCATGCGGTACCTGATCAGGCAGGACTGGGTCAAGATCACGGAGAATAAAGCCGAAGGAAAAGGCCGCCCGGTGAAGATCTATTCCTTGTCGAAGTCGATCGACAAGATCATGAACAGCATCGAGAAAGAGAAAAAAGAGCAGGCAAAACAGCAGATTGCCCGCGTGCAGAAACTCCGGGAATATATTAAGTAACGGGTAAACCCCCCCGCTGGCCTGTTTTATCGGGGGAGCGGCATATCCGCTGCCCGACTCCATTATTATCCTGTTGATCCAAGATCATGCACGGATCTTATGCCACCAGCCAATGCCAGGAACACAGCGCTTTTTATCGCGATCCTGGCCGGGTTCCTGACACCCTTCGACCTCTCGGCCGTCAATATCGCGCTCCCGACCCTTGCACAGGAGTTATCGATGGATGCGATCCGGATGGGCTGGGTATCGACCGCCTACCTGCTCGCTTCAGCGGTCTTCCTGGTTCCATTCGGCCGGATCGCGGACATTTACGGGCGTAAATTAGTTTTTGCCACCGGGCTTTCCCTCTTCACGCTCGCATCGTTCCTGATGATCCTGGCTCCATCCGCGCTGGCGGTGATCCTGCTGCGGGTCCTGCAGGGGTTTGGGAGCGCGATGATCTTCGGCACCGCGGTCGCCATCCTCACGTCCGTGACCCCGCCGGAACACCGGGGAAAAGCGATCGGGATCTATACCACCGCCGTCTACCTGGGCCTCTCGATGGGACCGTTCTTTGGCGGGATCCTGACCGGCCTTTTCGGATGGCGGAGCATCTTTGCCGTCAATGTCCCCATAGGGCTGTTTGCCATTGCGCTGATCGTCCTGTTCCTCAAAGGGGAATGGGCCGACTGCCGGGGGGAACGGTTCGACCTTCCGGGCGCGATCCAGTACGGTCTGGCCCTCATCTGC
>JBAVWM010000113.1:0-2222 GCA_049697815.1 Methanoregula sp.
TTGGTGTACTGGTGCTGTTCGTCCTTGGTTTTGGTATCAGCCGGTTTATAT
Organism: Methanoregula sp.; assembly: GCA_049697815.1. GTDB lineage: Archaea > Halobacteriota > Methanomicrobia > Methanomicrobiales > Methanospirillaceae > Methanoregula. The sequence continues at coordinate 52 of JBAVWM010000113.1, forward strand.
TACGGAAAAATTGAGAGGGTTCTTTTACACAAAGAACCCACCGTATTGGAGAATTCCCCATGCACCTGATCGAAACCCGCGACCTTGTCTATACCTATCCCGGTAAGGTCACTGCCCTGCATTCCCTCAATTTTGTTGCATCCCGCAATGCCCGTATTGCCGTGATCGGGTCGAACGGTGCCGGGAAGAGCACGCTGTTCAAATGTTTTAATGGGATCTTCAGGCCAACGTCAGGCCAGGTCCTTATCCGTGGCGAGCCCATCACAAAGGAAAATATTCGGGAAGTGCGCAAGTTCGTGGGGATCGTTTTCCAGAACGCTGACGACCAGATCTTTTCTCCCACGGTGGAGCAGGACGTTGCATTTGGTCCTACCAATCTCGGTCTTGATGAGGATACCATTCACCACCGCGTTCACGAAGCCCTTAAACTTGTCGGGATCGAAGACCTTGCCCACCGTGTCCCGCACCATCTGAGCGGGGGTGAGAAGAAACGCGTCGCCATCGCCGGCATCATCGCAATGGAACCGGAAGTGCTTGTCCTTGACGAGCCGACTGCGGGGCTCGATCCCAAGGGTGTCCACGATCTCATGGAATTCATCAACTCGCTCTCAAGAACCTACGGGATGACGGTCATCTTCTCCACACACGATGTCTCGATGGTCGCTGAAGTCGCTGATTATATCTACGTTATGAACAAGGGTCAGTTTGTCGCTCAGGGAAGCGTCGAGGAGATCTTCCTGCAGCCGGACCTGCTCCGATCGGTTCGGCTTGATGTTCCAGTGCTGCCCAAACTGCTCAGTTCCCTGAACAAACAGGGCGTACCGGTCCCGATGGCCTACACGTATGAGGATGTTGAGCGGGCACTGGTGAATACCTACAAGGGCGCATCACAGGACTGCCGCGAAGTATGATCGAGGAATTGTTTTACATCGAGAAGTCCGCGTACCGGGACAGTTTCGTCCACCAGCTCGATGCACGGGTGAAGATCCTCGGCATGTTTGCCATTATCATTGCTATCGTTGCGGTCCCCTACTCGCCGCTCGTTTTTACGATAGGCTTGTTTTTTTTGGCCTTCATCGTAGCACTCTGGGCCTTTTCCGGTCTTCCCTGGCCGGTCTATGCGAAACGACTCTGCATGGTCCTGCCGTTTGGCCTCTTCATCATCATCTTCCAGATATTTTTTACAAACCGGTATTATTCAGTCTTTCACGTCATCGCTGATCTCCCATTCGGCATCCATATCTATGCGGAATCCGTTGAGTTTGCCCTTATCCTGCTCGTGAAGTTCATTGTCTGTGTTTCGGCTATCATCCTGCTCTCATCCACGACAAAACTCCATGACATACTCGAAGGGGCAGGGCGCATGGGACTGCCACCGGAGTTTTCCCTCACGTTTGGGATGATGATCCGGTATCTTTTTGTCTTTGGCTATATCTACCGGAAAATCAACGAATCCCTGATCACCCGGTGTTTCGATCCGTTCGATCCGTCTCTTACCTACCGCTACCGCATGAAACAGATTGGGTATACTGTCGGCACGATATTTGTCCGCTCCTATGAACAAGGGGAACGGGTATACACGAGCATGCTTTGCCGGGGGTATGGTAAGGACAGCCATATCTTTGTTGTAAAAAAGCCGCTCCGGGCAGCCGAATGGTCGTTCCTGCTGTTCTGTTTGTTCTTTGTTATTGCCATGCCGATCACCGTATGGCTGAATGCAGTCCGGCTCTTCTGAATTCTTCCCGCCCGCGCTCTCCCTTCAATTTCATTCTCTGTCTGTACTCCGCTTGTGGTTTGCCCCCATTTGGGTCTATCACCACCTTTTTTACCTCCCCCTCCCAAAAACTCCGCCATGGCAAACCAGTTCGGCCACGGGTTTATCACGAACATCATGCTGATAGCAAAGCATTTCGCACTGCCGCCGGAACAGGCCTGGTTCGGTGCCGGGGACCACGTAGAGGGGCTCACGCTGCCGGAGAAGTTCCGGGGAACGGAGATCGAGGAGCTCACGACCCTGCTGCGCAAGAAAGTGATCTGGCACCAGCCGGGCACCATGGACCGGGAAGATGCCCGCGACGTCATCTTCACCCTGGACCGGCTTGTTGTGGCAATCGACCGTGAACTCGGCATCGCAGATGCTGATGCCGGGAAGTTCAGGTAAGGGTTTTTTC
>JBAVWM010000114.1:0-2174 GCA_049697815.1 Methanoregula sp.
TGTCTGAACCTATTTTTCCTGTTTACGACGGTGAGCAGGTCCAGGTGCCGGTTTTTCAATCGCGATCCGATTTTTAAAATAAAATCGCGGATCGATTTTTCCGGAAAAATCGGGATCCGATTTGAAAATGAAAATCGATCAGCGATTTTTCCGGAACGGTTTTTGATAGGGATCGTGATCGCGATGAAAATTTTAAAATCGGATCGCGATTGAAAAATGATGCTCTGTAGAAATCCTGTTACTTGACGCTCCAGGGGCTTCGCCCCGCCGCTTGGGCGCCCCCATTACGATGACGCCGTATTACCTGTACACAGAAATGGAGAATTTTTCAGAGCAGGAAATGCAGAGTCATCACATGCGCCCCCGTCCCCAACGGGGGCAGGGCTGGCGCAAGGGGGGCGATCATAGCTGATGCAATAGATTTCTACAGAGCAAAAATTTCAAAAGAAATCTGCTCTCATCTCTCCGGATTTTTTACGGTGCCCTGCTCCCGTCCCCTCGCACACGATTATATTACTCCCGGCTCCTCAGTATACATAAATGAAGAAACCGGCTCAGGATCCCCTCCACCAAGCACTTGCCGATGCCACGTTCGAGGCATACAGGAGCGCTGTCATCCGCCTCCCGCCGGATGTGCTGCGGGTCATCAAAAAGGCAGCCGCTGCCGAAACAAATCCCGTTGCCTGCGGGGAGTTTGCCAATATCCTCACCAATATCGAAGTTGCGGAAAGGCTTGGGGTGCCCATGTGCCAGGACACCGGTGTACCGGTGGTGTATTTGACCCTGCCACCGAAAGTTCCGCTTACTCAGTCTCTCTACGATGCTGTTTCTGAAGGCGTACGCAGGGCTACATCAGAAGTCCCGCTCCGCCCCAATGTCGTGGATCCTCTCACCAGGCACAACAGCAGGGACAACACTGGCGCCGGGATGCCGGTAATCCACGTAAAGCCCGGGAAAACGTTCACCGTCACCGTGCTCCCCAAGGGTGCCGGTGCAGAGAACATGTCCCGGATTGCCATGCTCCTTCCCTCCCAGAAAGACCAGATCGAAAAGTTCGTGGTCGAGACGGTATACCTTGCCGGCTCCCGCCCCTGCCCCCCGGTTATCATCGGCGTCGGGATCGGCGGGACATTTGACAGCGCAGCGGCACTTGCAAAGGAAGCCCTGCTCGGGCCGGTAGATTTGATGACGGATTACGAGCAGCAGTTCCTCTGCGCCGTAAACCGGCTCGGGATAGGGCCGATGGGACTTGGCGGGGATTTCACCGCGCTTGCCGTGAAGGTGAAGACCGCCGGCTGCCACACCGCGTCGCTCCCGGTTGCCGTGAACATCCAGTGCTGGGCGAACCGGCATGCAACAGTCGAGGTGGAGCATTGAACACCAAACCTGTCCGGTTACGCACGCCTCTCGGCGATGAAGTCCTGCAGCTGAAAGCCGGCGATCATGTCGAGCTCTCCGGCATCGTCTATACTGCCCGGGACGAAGCGCACCTGCGGATGCAGGAACAGGGAATCCCGTTTGATCCAAACGGGGCGGTCATCTACCATTGCGGCCCGGTCATCCAGGATACCAAAGTCATTGCCGCCGGCCCGACCACCTCCGCCCGGATGAACGAGCTATCCGGTTTCCTCATCGAAAGAGGTGTCCGTGGGCTCATTGGGAAAGGTGGCATGGGGGCAACCGTGCGGAACCAGCTCCGTGGCAGGGGGATCTACCTTGCCTTCACCGGCGGCTGTGCAGCTCTTGCATCGTCCCATATGACCCTGAAAGGGGTTTTCTGTGAAGACCTCGGGATGGCCGAAGCGGTCTGGGTGATCGAACTCTACAGGCTCCCGCTCGTGGTCGGGATCGATGCCCAGGGAAACGACATTTTCGAAGCTGCAAGGAACCATGCGGATGCTGCGTTCACATCGTATCCTGTCCAGCCATGCCCGGGCGGGCAGTGATCCAAAGAAGAGGTTTTTTGTAAAGGCTACCGAATATATACTACGATAGGACTGCCGACACATGAAACTCGCCATTGACGAGACCCGGTGCAAAGGCTGCAACCTCTGTACGAAAGTATGTCCCTATAAGATCTTTAAGGAGGGAAAGAAACTCAACCGCAAAGGCATTGCAGTCCCGGAGCTTGACCGGCCCGAGCGCTGCGCAAACTGCCGGCTCCGGAACCTCTA
>JBAVWM010000115.1:0-7899 GCA_049697815.1 Methanoregula sp.
ACGGGAAAACCCGATGACGCCGAGGTCTGTTTCCGCGACCTTTTGCAGAAAATGCCTGACTCTTCGTATGTCCACAGTTACCTGGGAAAAATACTCGAAGGGCGCGGGGATGAGGGGGCCATCGCCGAGTACGCGACCGCGGTCACCCTCGACTCTACGAACCAGGACGCTCTGCGGAGCTATGCTGAGTATCTCGTCATCCGGCGGGACTACCACGGGGCACTGCCGCTTCTTCGTCGTCTCGTCCAGCTCGCAAAAAAACCGGGTGATGTACAGAACCTTATGAGGGCATATATTGAGATTGGGGACGCCGAGGAAGCCCTTGTCCTCCAGACCGCAGTCGGGGGGGAGAGTGGCAAGACCCACGAACACATCGATGCCCTGGCTAAAACCCGCAACTACCAGCAGGCTGCCGAATGGGCCTGCCGGATCTACCGGGAGACACAAGATCCGGCAGCGCTCCGCAAGTATCTCGATTACCTTTCCCGGTATGATTTGCCTGCCTCGCTTGCTGCCTATCCCACCCATGCCCACAACGGGCCGGACTGCGACATCCTGTTCGATTACATCCTGCTCCTGAAATCTTCCGGTGATTACTCCCGGGCACTGGACGAGGCAGAGATCCTCCTCTCCCGCTCGCAGGACCCCGTCTATCGGATGGTCCGGGCCGACCTGCTCGCGGCTCTGGGCAGGCATGATCTGGCGCTCGCTTCCTACGAGCAGCTGGTCCGTGACGAACTGAGATCGAAAAACGACCTGGAGATGCTTGGCCTCGTCATCGCGAAGTACCGCAGGTATCTCATGACGCAGCTGCCTGCCGATTCCGCAACCGGACGGTTCCTTTCTCTCGTGTCCCGGGACATCAACGTGGCAAGCCTGCTGGAGACCGCACGCCTCTATGAGGACAGGAACAACGAGACCGAGGCGCGGGGATGGTACTACCGGGCATACCGCACCGACTACCTTGCCGGTGGCCTGGCCTATGCGCGGTTCCTGTCTGCACGCAGCGAGGACCGCGAGTGCGAGAAGGTGATGCTCTACATCCTGTCCAACGTGAAGAGAGGGGAGGACCTCGTTTTTGTGGCATCGGTGATCCTCGACGAACTGGGAGGAATGTTCCGGCTGAAACGCCTCATGGACCAGCTGGTAAAAAGGCTGGAGGAAAGGCGTTTGACCCTGAACAGCCGCGGGCTTGAGCTGCTGGCAATGGCTTTTTTCATCACCGCATCCAATGCACTGGAAGAGACGGACTATCCGGGCTGCAAGTATTACTGCCTCTGCGGGATGGACGTGATGCCTGCCTGCACTACCCTCATCCAGCCCGGGGACTTCCTCCGGCTCATCCGCACGTGCAAGGAGAAGTCGGTTGCCGACCGCCCGATCATGAACGCCCCGCAGGTAACCAGGAAACCCGTTATGCCGGCACCACCCGTGACCGACCAGCTCGGTCTGGACGAGCAGGAGCAGAAGATCGTCCTGTTCCTCCGCTCGCACCGGAAAGCAACCGAAATGGAACTCCGCACCCTGCTTTCCACCCGCAGGGTCGTGGGGATCGTGAACCGTCTGGTGCAGAAAGCAGCACGAAAGGGTGTTCACGTACTCGAGAAGAAAGGTGTCGGGGAACATGGAGAGATCTATGAATACACCGGAACCTGAACCAATAAACCGGGAGCGGCTCGAGAGTATCAATATCATGAATGCCCTTCGGCGTGGGACCGTCCCCGCCGGCGGGCTTGAACGGATAGCTGTCGGCCTGGACATCGAAGAGGGCGTCATTGGCAGGCAGCTGGACTTTGTGGCACAGGGCGGCGGGGATACCAAGTTCATCCGCGGGGAATATGGCAGCGGCAAGACCTTCCTTGTCGCCCGTGCACTCGAGATTGCCCGCAGCAAGGGGTTTGTCACCTCGCAGGTGGTGATCTCGTCCCAGACGCCGCTCCACAAGCTGCGGGGGGTCTACCAGCAGATCGCAGCCAACCTCCGGACGCAGGATGAGGAACACGCCCTTAAAACCATCATTGACAACTGGCTGTTCGCCATTGAGGAGCGTCTCCTCGCGGTGGGAGGAGACGGGGCCGAAGATGCAAAGCTCGAGTCTGCCACCGAGCGGGAGATCGAGACCTCCCTTGCCGGCATCAGCGAAGTGAACGCGGCCCTCGCGGCGGCACTGCGGACGTATTACCGGGCAAACAATGCAGGGGACTTTGCGCTGGCACAGGCTGCCCTTGGGTGGATCGCCGCGGAGCCCAACATCGGGAGGGATTTTAAGGCAAAGGCCGGGATCCGGGGCGATATTGACGATGCGATTGCGTTCGTCTTCCTCCGGGGGCTCATTGCCATTATCCACGGGGCGGGCTACCGGGGCCTTGCTGTCGCCGTTGACGAGATGGAGACCACGCAGGGGCTCCAGCGCAGCCAGCGCGAGAAGGGCTACCAGACGCTTGTCCAGATCATCGATGCCCTTGACCGGGGGGAGATGCCCCGCTGCTACTTCCTCTTCACCGGCACGCCGGCACTGTACGACGGGTCCCGTGGCATCCGTTCCCTCCCGCCGCTTCACGACCGCATCAGCGTGCTCCATGACGACACGTTCAGAAACCCCCGCCAGCCGCAGATCATCCTTGCAAAGTTCGATACAGCCAAGCTCGAGCAGGTTGCCCTGAAGGTGCTGGACGTGTACGCAAAGGCCTATTCCGAGCCGGATCGTGAGCGGGTCTCCCACCGTTTCATCCGTGCGATGATCAGGAAGATCACAACCCGCTTTGGCGGCCGGATCGATATCATCCCCCGGATATTCCTCAAGGAATTTGTCGATATCCTCGACAAGTGCGAGCTGTATGAAGACTATAACCCGGCGGAGTGGTATGATTTCGAGGCCGGGCACCTGCAGGGTGAGCTGAATAAGGAGGAGGAGGCGGTGATGGTTGTCAGGTTCTGAGGGTACAGTGACAACCTTTTTTTCAAATTGCGTACAACGTACCGGTATGCACAGGGTGTGGCCTCTTCTTTTCATAGCAGCCTTATTTGTCATGAGCGCTCCGCCGGTTGCAGGGGCGATCGGGATGACCATCGATGCCACGCCGGTTGACCCCCATGTCGGGGATACCGTAACGCTCGGCGGGACAATCACCGGTATCAATACAATTGCTGTCTACCTGTTCGTTACCGGTCCCGGACTCGACCCGCGGGGCGCAACGCTCGACAACCTGAATATCCCCACCGGCCGCGGGCTCTTTACCACGGCACCGGTGAATATGGCGAACGGCAGCTGGTCGTACTCCTGGGACACGTCGGTCATTCTCGGTGCGCTGAAGCCCGGGAATTATACCGTGCACGTAGTCGCTTCTCCGGTCGAACGCTTGCGCTTCAGTGAAGGTGAGTCTGCTTCGGTCGATGTCACGTTCCTCCCCCCGCGGGTAACCGAACCCGAGACACCGCTGTCACCGGTTCTGCCAGTTGCCGCCTTCGGAATTGCCGGAATTCTTTTCTTCCGTGCCGGACTGAAACGGGAATAATACCATTTCTGGATTTTTCTCACCGGTGCAGTAATGGATCCCTGCCGGTTTTTTACTCTCCAGACCTTCCTGTCCGGGTCTCCATACCTGACGTACAACAGCACAAGTTTCTGTCAGAAGGGGGTGGGGGGGTCGCATGGGTACATTTTGTTTCCTCTTTCATGGGCATGAACCATGAATCCTCACCGGAAAAAACCTATTTTTCCGCAACCGCAAAGGCCGCGTCCACACAAAAAAAGTGGTCCGACCCCCTCCATAAGGTTTTAATTTTTTGCTAATTCTTGGGATTTTCACGGCGTAAAAATTTGTCATTGAGGGTTCTGGGGGTGGAGGGGGTCGGGCGGGTACATTTGGTAACGCGCCCGGACCTTCTGAGCGAAAAGTGCCGGCATGGGTTGGTTGAACCGATCAAAAAGGAGTCTTCACACGGAAAACGCCTCTTCGGCTTTTGCGTTACGCACTTGATCGGGGATCTGTCCAAGAACTGATGGAAGCAAAATAAGACAAGAGTTACGTGCGTGCAATCCCAAACGCCCCCGCCCCCCGGGACCAGGGTGGCGTAAGGAGAATCGCGGTTGCTCGAATAACGGTGATGAAAAAAGGATCCTACAATTCCCGTCTCACCCGGACCGACCGGGCATGCGCATGCAGGCCCTCGGCAGTTGCGATGGTCTCGACAATGTCCCCAATCGCTTCGAGGCCATCGCGGTCGATGATCTCGACCGACGCGGTCTTGCAGAAGTGGTTGACATCGAGCCCCGAGTACATCTTCGAGTACCCTGCCGTCGGGAGGCAGTGGTTGGTGCCGACCGCGTAGTCACCGCAGGCAACCGCGGAATACTTCCCGACAAAGATGGCGCCGGCGTTCTTCACACGGGTCACAACCGCAAGGGGATCGGCGACCTGGATGGAGAGGTGCTCGGGTGCCACGACATCGGACGCCGCAATAGCCTCATCCATGTCGGGAACAACCGCATAACCGGAGTTCTTCAGCGCCTGCCCGATGATCTCCTTTCTCGGGGCGGACGCGAGCTCGCGCTCAATCTCTTTACCAACTTTTGCGGGAAGGGCCGTGTCGGTGGTGATCAGGATACAGGCCGCGTTGGGGTCGTGCTCGGCCTGGGCAAGGATATCAGCAGCAACGATGCGGGGGTCTGCGGTGCTGTCGGCGATGATCCCGATCTCGCTCGGGCCTGCCGGGAAGTCGATCTCGGCTTTTTCCCGGAGCATTATCTTCGCGAGCGTCACGTACACGTTACCGGGGCCTACGATCTTCTGCACGGGACGGATGGACTGTGTGCCAAGCGCCATGGCCGCAATAGCCTGTGCACCCCCGGCACTGTAGATCTCAGTGACCCCCGCAATGTCGAGAGCAACAAGGGTCAGGGGCTTTATCGGCGGGGGGGAACAGGCGCAGACCGACGGTACACCAGCAACCCGTGCGGGAACTGCACACATGAGGGCAGATGACGGGTAGGCAGCACGGCCCCCGGGAACATAGATGCCCACACGGTTGAGGGCAGTCGTCTTTATACCAAGCACCACGCCGGGCTCCATCTCCTGCAGCCAGAGGTCACGGGGCTTCTGGAGCTCGTGAAAGCGTTCGATCCGGGCATGCGCCTCCACCAGGCTTTCGACGACCTCAACATCCACCTTCTCGTAGGCTGCCTCGCGTTCCGCCTCCGAGACCGCAAGGTCTGTGAGATCGCAGTACTTTTTTGCCATGTCGCGGAGCGCAGCATCTCCCTCATTCTGCACCCTCGCAATGATGTCCGAAACGGTCGTGCGTGCATCTTCGATGCTGGTCTTCCGGGCAGCGAGCCACTCGTCGATCCCGACTTCCTTCCACATAGTGCGAATAGCTACGGCAGGAAAGGTTGTTAAGGTTTCTCCTCCCGAGAAGATTCGTCAGAACCGCGAGGGAAGAACGTGCAACGCACCGGAGGGTCCCGGGATGTTTATCAGAATGTCCGCATGAGAAGTATTGCTGTTATTCGACTCCCGAAAGATTCATCAGAACCCTAAAAAGCGTGCGTAAGAAATGGCGCAGGCTCTTCGGGTGACGGCATTTCTATCAGAACCCTCGTCGTGAACTCCCTCTCCGCAACGGCCCGATCCCTGGCGGCACCCATAAGGGTAATTGCTATAAAGAACGCAAGAGAAAAGCATAGAAGATGATACCATGGGCAGTCCCTACCTGAGCAGCAACGAATCGATCATTCTCTCAACGAATGATGTCATCGTCAATACAGTGCCGGCCGAAGCCATCCTCACCAATCAGCGCCTGATGCTCGTTGATGTACGGCATGCGGAACTCCAGCCCCAGGACATCCCGTTCCACGCGATCGAGACAGTGACAATCGGCGAAAACTCCGATCAGGATCCAGTGCTTTCCCTCTCACTCGTGACAGGGTCCGGAGTAACACAGGCAATGGGTATCGTTTTTCCCCAGCCACCCAAGATGCGGCGGGTAGCCGAGCGGGACGAATGGGCAACCCGGATCAAGGAGCTGAGCATCATCTTCACACGGGAAGGCGACAGAAGAGCAATGAAGATTCTGCCCCCCTGGGTTCCCGGGCCGTTTCCTGACGAGACCGGGGCGGAGGCTGCTCCTGCAGCAGGACCTGAAGCGGAGTCGAAGTTCCGCAACCCGCCGCTTGCACCGCGTAAGCCGCGGGAACCTGCAGCATCAAAGAACCGCGTGGCAATCGCCGCAGTCGCTGTCATTGTGGTCATGATCGCGCTGGCAGCCGGGGCGTACCTGTTTGCCCCGTCGCTCTTCGGGAAAGGTGAGACCCCGCACGTTCCCCTGACCCTTGCAACAACCGCAACCCTGACAACAGTTCCGACTCCCGTACCGACAACGGCAGCCACACCGGCAGTCACCACCGCAGCCACGGCCCCGGTGACCACTGCTCCCCCGGCATCCGCTGTATTAGTTATCCCGCAGACGGGCGTATGGGTTCTGGTGAAGTATGATGGTTCCTTCAGCGGTTCCGCCGGAACATCGGGACGGTTCCGTGATATTGCCGGTACGGGCAACCATGTCTATCAACTCCCGGCCAAGGATGAAATCGTATCGGCAACGATACAGAAACAGGACAATACCGGAAGGATACTGACTGTCGAGATCTATAACGAGGGAAAACTGCTCACGAGCCAATCTGTCACTGCGCCGAAGGGGACCGTGGACATCAACGTGGACCTGAGAACCGCGTAGGCGACAGGACCCCTTTTTTATGAGAACCGGAAGATCCTCTTTGCACGGTGAGACGGAGGAGAGCCCTGCCCCTCCTGCGGATCTCCCGCAGGAGCCGGCCAGGCTGATACCGGGTCGCGGCATTTCCCGGACCCGAAGCATGGTGGTTTTTTTCTGCCGCTCTTCTGCCACCGGGGAAATAACCAGTGCCTGGCATCCCGCTCACAATTTTCAGGAAAAGAATGTGCCATGACCCAGAACTGCCGGCAGTGCGGGAAGTGCTGCGAGAAGTGGGGATGGGACCAGAAAGGGATCATCGAGGATCTTGTGCCATGGATTGCAGGAGGCCGAGAGGACATCCTCACGCATGTCCTCATCCGCTTTTCTCACGGGGACTCTTGTACTGCCGCAGGCCTTGTGCCGGCTGACCTGCACCGCATCGACCGGATCTATTACTGGGTCGATCCTGACGGGAAAAAGCGCTCCTCGTGCCCATTCTTCGAGCGGCGGCGGGACGGGAAGGTCCTCTGCAGGATCCACGATACCAAACCGGCGGTCTGCGTGGGATTTACACCATGGACGGCTGTCTGGCATGATTACGGGCTGAACTGCCCGGCCTGCCGGGATACGACGCCGTAAAAAGGAGCCGGTGCACCTAAAAAGCATATCACGTCATACAACAAAAAGGATAAAGAACTGGTGACAGAATGGGGAGCCCGTACCTGAACAACGGCGAGGCCATTATCCTGACAACAAACCGCGTTAGTGCCGACTCTGTACTCTATGATGTCATGCTGACGAGTGAACGGATCTTTTTCATTGACAACCGGAACACACGATTTGAACCGCGGATAATCCCGCTGAACACAATCCTTTCCGTACAGGGAGGAAAGACTCCCGCACAGGACCCGGCCATCACGCTCCTCTTCCGCACCGGCAAGGCAGAGGGGGGCGCCCGGGAGCCTCTCATCCTTGTTTTTTCCCAGAATCCGAATGAGAACCGAAAACCCGAGCGGGATGACTGGGTGAGGAGCCTTATCCAGCTGAGTATAAACCAGCACGAAAGGGAGCTCGTACCCGAAACGCCAGTGATGCCGGAAATAACCGGGAAGACCGGGTTACGTCCCACAGTCCGGCACTTTATTGCCCCGGAGATGGTCCGTCCGCTGTCGAAAATGGTTGATC
>JBAVWM010000116.1:0-5672 GCA_049697815.1 Methanoregula sp.
GGTAAAGTAGCATCTAAAGCATCAGGAGAAGAAGAGACTATAGAATCAGTAACGGAATTCGATACACCAGCACCCAAAGGTGGGGTAATTGATTTTTACTATTTATTTGGCGGATTAGGGATCCTGATGTCTATCGTGATGGTCATGTATCTTCTTCTCCATTAGGTGTTCCGTATTCCATAATTTTACATTGGCATAATAGAGTTATCCTAAATTTTCCACCACCTTTTTCCTGCCGGCGGACATAAAAATATGACTCATTGGGTGGGGGGAATTGTGGCCTTCTCTGCCTCTGCAAGAACAAGGAAGAAAGCAAGAAACGGTATTGCACATCCATCATTAAGTCCGCTTTCAACATTCTGCGCCTGGTGTATCCTTGTCGGGGTTTTCGGGCTATTGAAAATCATCTGGCCAAGTCCTGCATCCGCTGGAGCAAGAATAGCTCCGATAAGTGCTGTTTCAGCAAAGGAAATATCGGTACACAACAGTAGTGCGACAACAGCCCCAAAAAATCGTGAGAGGAAGACCTATCCCCAGTAACCGCGACGGGATATTTCGGTTTCCTGCCAAGGTTTCCTGAAATCTATCCGTGCTGCATCAGAGAACAGGATTAATACCCGATCAATTTCTGCAAATGCGAGTATCACCTCATCATTTGCACCAGCGGAAAGAAGATCAAATCCTTCCGGACTGAACCAGCATAATTGACCCAACAATACGATGCGATACGAGAGAATACACAAAGAGGGCTATCGGAAAAATAATAAGACCGATGAAAATTGCTGAGACCCCGTCGATCCAATACTTGAGATCAGACCTGTTTAAAAACAATGGGGGAACGGTATCTGTTGGTCCCGTATGTAGTTGGGTTCTCCTTTCATTGTAAAAAACGATTTCATTAAAGCATTTTGAAATATCTTTCCGACGACAATCAACGTACTCTGGTGATGAGACGAACGAACCTCACAGGACTCTCATGATACATGATATCAGAAACAACCGGAAAAAAGACTATGGTACAGTCACCTCATAAAAAAGGATAAAAACAGAATTTTTCGGATTTGATCACCGATCTACTGGGGGATCCCGAATGCCTGTTTCGTACCGGGCAACAGGCAGTAGATCAATACCAATCCACAGATGACGATCATCGGAGCCATGGCCTCCCAGGAAGAGCCTCCCAGAACGCAGATAATTGCGTAAATAAGATCAAACGCTGCTATGATCACCATAAACAGCCATCCCTGCGGATGGACTGCCATAAGGGCCCCGAATACTCCAAGCCATATGAAGGCCAGCAGGCCCCAGAAAAAGGCCCCGATAAGGCTGAACTGGTACACTGCAATGGGTCCAAGATAGGTGGGAAGCAGATGCAACATCTGTAACGTATAGATGAATGCATTCGCTGCGCCGAAAAGAGCCAGAATAGCCAGAATTGTAACACCAATAGGTCGTTCTTTTGCCAAGAGTCACTCACTCCTTTATAATTGATACTTCAACGGGGAAGTATAAATATATGACGAAATCCGACAATATGGGCTTTAAACGTAAAAAAGGAAAAATATTCTGATTTCCCTTCTCTGCCGGAACGTGTTTTTGAAAGGGAAAAGAATTGGGATAGTCATCATTAAACCACTAAAATCGAATAATGGTTCGGATGTGAAAATACCGTGGAGAACATGAACCAAAAACGACTCGAAAAAAGTGCATCACGTTTTGATTGTCTTGATTTTTGGGTCAAGCAAGGATTAACTGTCCTGTCACATATCGGGCGTCGCCACAATGGCATGGGCGAGCAGATGGAGAAGTCCAAAGGAGTGTCCGAATCGAACCATTTAATTGGAGTTTACCGGAAAAATTGGGGGGTCAGAAGGGGATCATTCCCAAGAATTAAAAGAGGTTTACCGGCCCTGGAGATTTTCCTGGCAGCGGTAAAATCTTTGTCTGACAGATCGACAGATTTATGGAGATAACCGGCTTTTTGCGATTACGTAAGTGACATCTGCCCTGAAGCTGCGGCTGGCGCCTGTATATCTGCTGCTTTGCCTCAACTACCCCATGGTGCCCTGTGTTAATATAAAGAAGCTGAATTGATTCAGGAAATCATAACGGAATTAACCGTCAGAAATGATGGTTCTCTTCAATGGGGAAAAAACAACTGCTTTTCTTCTATGTCCAAAACCCCCTTCAGAAAAGGGTTCGGGAAATAGTTATCATCTTTTTTTATCGATATTTTCAAGGTCTCCCTTTAAATTCGCAATAACATCATCCGTACTTTTTTCACGTTTTGAACGCCCGGTTTTGGATAATCCTTTAAGATCTTTTTCAGCTTCTGACACAGTCTGATCCACTTTTTCAGAAAGTTCATCAGTTTTTGTCTTGGTTTTTTCTGGTTTTTTCCAAAATTTCCACATGAGCTTTCCTTCTATTTGGACAAAGATATACTTAACGCAATTGATAAACCCCCGGCATGAGAAGAGATATCAGAACCCCGGTACGGTGCTAATACCTGAGGTCTTGAGTTCTCATATAGTACCGGCTCCTGGCAACCTTGTCAACACGGCATCCGTCCCGGTGGGTTCCGGTCAGTGAAGTACTCCATGAGTGCATCTGTATGCGCAGACTTGAGGTTATATACCGGATTTGCCTCGCAGAGAAATGACAAGGCACACTTTTCACGGGAACTAAAATACCAAAGTCCAATCGCACAGAGTGTCCTGCCAGAATACAAAGGGTATATACGCCGCATGTTTCCCGGCGGTCATCATGTCATGTTTGTTATCGTTGATGAGCCTGCAGCATAAACGTTCAATCGATAGACACAAATAATTTAGTGGCGATCATTGCATATGGGTTCCAGGTGTTTCAGACGGTTTTTCCTGCTGCTTATTCTCGCGGTACTGCTCCTTCAAGGCACCGGTTTGGTATCGGCACACGCCCCGCTCGGGGTTGGCTCCAATGAAGATATTGCCAATGCAACCTTTATCAGCAATCCAGAAAAGTCAATCGTAATCTATACGGAGCTGCATGAGAGCAATGAAACCCAGTACTATCTTTTCCCGATGCAAAAAGGGCAGATCCTGTATGGTTCCCTGCAGGTTCCGGGGCCAGGTTCGAAGGTTCCGGACCTCGTCATCATCGGGCCCGGTATCGAATCGTCTGGCACTGTCCCGCCTTTTATCGAAGTACCAGATGGATCGGGGGCGATGGTTATACCCGGCAGACCACCGGGTAACCCGGATTACGAACCATTCACACCCCAGCCGATCTACGAAGTGGCACGGTTCAACGTTACCGTTCCCGGGGACGGGGACTATTATATCGCGATAGCTGGTTCTGAAAGTGGGAAGTACAGCCTTGCACCCGGCTTCCTCGAAGAGTTCACTGCCAGAGAATGGCTCCTGATACCCTATTCGGTTGTCGCTATCCATCTCTGGGAAGGCCAGTCGTTTGCAACGATCATTGCCCCCTTGATTCTCGTGATGATCGGGGGGATTGCCCTCATCGTCCTGTATCCGGGATTGGGATACGTACGACGGGACCCGGTTGCCTGGTTGATCCTGATATCCGGGCTCTTGTATCTTGGGGGCGCAGCCATGACCGGCCTCCAGGTCGTCCATACCGTCATGCTTACGGGATATACACCTGCTGTCCTCGTAACCCTCCTGTTCATCTTAGGCCCGGTTGTCCTCGGCATCGCGGCAATCCTGACAGGTATCCGGCCACCAAGACCAGATTCCTCCCTGAAGACCGGGATTGTCATGGTGATTATTGGTCTTTTAGGCCTGCTGGTGTGGGCGGGTTTTGTCCTCGGTCCCTTGCTTGCAATCGCTGCTGGTTTGATCGTCCTTGCCAGGTATTTCGGAAAAACCATGCCTGCCTGAACCGGCGTACGGCCGTGTTCCTGATCCCCGGAGTATTGGAGGGAAAGGCCATGCATCGATGGCAATCGGCCTGCTGCTGATGAGTGTGGCCGGGATTTTCAGGTCGTGAACAAAGGGATATCTGCTTGGCGAGGGAGTGAATCCCGACAAGCTTGCAGGTATCCGGGGTGCACGGAGTCGGATTCGGCGATGAAGCGTGCCGGTGACATCTTCACCGTGTACATGGGTCCGCAGTGATCTGCTCGTGAATTTGGGGGTGCACTTTATGGAAGATATAACGGCCGAACGGATGCTCGAGGCTATCCGCCACACTGAAGCATACCTGCGCAAGGCGTATCCGGAGATCAACTGCGTCTCCATCGAAGCCAGGGCATTACGGGCAAGGTGACGGTGGACTGCATGAAGAAGCCGGAGGATTGGCAGGATTCTGTCGAAAAACAAAGGCTATACGTGGTGAAATCAGGAGTCATGGATAAATCCCGATATTTTTCCCATCAGGAATAACGTGAATGATATCAGAAAGAAGGGGAACCTTGATAGTACACTACCACAGACCGATAAATTTTGTAGTAATTATCAAAACAACCAATAATACAACAAACAGGACGATGACAACAATAATTTTATGAGAATTTTTTTTGCTGTGGTCAGAACCATCGATTCCTCCCCCGTTCTGTTTCTGCCCCTCAATACCAGAAAGTTCCCTCTTCATCGCACCGATTGTAGCATCTACATTTCTCTCTTTCTGATACCTTTTTGGTTTATCCAATTCAGCAATTTCGTTTTTCACCAGTTCAAATTGTTTTTCTTTTGAGGTCATAATTATCCCCGTGTTTATCTCTCAACAGTTTCCCCTTGTCTTTTGGCAATGATATATTTTTCTCATGTAGTTAAACTTTTATACTATAATATTTAATGGAAAATCACTAGCGGTTAAAGTTTTAATTTGGAACTTACCCCAATAACATGATGCTGCACGGGAGCCTTATCTCACTCATAGTCAAAATTCTTATTATCTAAATGGTTAGAATTTGGATTGCAAGAACCATTTTGTTCAAAAATTAGTGCATATCTGTTATCACGTCCATATCAAACAAAAGGCATTTTATTTGGAGGGGCACGATTTTTTACCATTCTCGCTCTATTTTATCCCGATTCTCAATCAGCATCTGGGTAATGAACAGGGTGGTTGCAGATGTTCGGGCTGTTGCCGCTCGATGAATAGGTATAAATAAAATATCATAATATTTTGTATCATGAAATCCTTACTGTTCTTGATTTGTGCACTGGTGTTCCTGGGCATCATCACAGCGGGGTGTACAACCCCGGCACCGGTACCGGTACCAACACCGACCCCGACACCTTTACCTACAACCATCGTGACCGTTGCAACCACAGCACCACTGACAGATCCGGCACTTACCGGTACATGGAATCTGAAAGGAGGAATGGGCGGTGGAACCATACCC
Organism: Methanoregula sp.; assembly: GCA_049697815.1. GTDB lineage: Archaea > Halobacteriota > Methanomicrobia > Methanomicrobiales > Methanospirillaceae > Methanoregula. The sequence goes on from JBAVWM010000116.1 coordinate 5,354, forward strand.
TTAATGCCAACTGTCCCGATTACCATAACATTCAACAGTGATGGTACGTTGAGCGGTTTTGGGGGATGTAACAATTATAATGCAAACTACGTGCTTACCGGTCAGACAACGGAATTTGGAAAAACCATTAGCATAGGGCCGATTGCATCGACCAAAATGTACTGCGCTGATACCAGTAACCAGGAAACAAGTTACCTCAACATGCTCCAGAACATGAAGACATATTCCATCAACGTTAACACGATGCTGACAAGGTCCACCGCGGCAGATCAGTTATCTTATGAAAGGCCTGGTACATAATCAACGAAATTTTTTTTTT
>JBAVWM010000117.1:0-3675 GCA_049697815.1 Methanoregula sp.
TCTCAGTACTGACCCTGTATGAGCTTCAATACCGGTTTAACGATCTGTATGGAGAAAAAAAGACCGGCTCTTTCATTGCAACCATTCTCAACCATGTGGAAGTAATTCCGGTCGATCGGCAGATCGCAACAATGGCCGGTGTCATCAAATCCCGCGAGAAAAAGAAAAGCAGCAGCATGGGAGCTGTGGACTGCATGATCCTTGCAACTGCCCGGTCACACGGTCTGAAGATCCTGAGCGGTGACAAACATTTTGCCGGCTTTGAGGAGTGCCTGGAAATTTCCGGGACCTGAAAAATCCTGTGCTATCACCGGTACCGATCAACCAGCATTCCCGGATCATGCTGGATTTTTTTATCCTCGCCACCGATCGATATACTGTTGTACGGGCTCTATGGGCTGACGGCAGACGATATTACCGTCGTAGAATTGTCAGTGCCAAAAAATTTCTGTCGTGACCCCCCCTAAAACGGTCATATTGGCTCCCGGACAGCCTCTTTTTTCAAACATCCTGAACTATGGGTGAAAAAAAGGGGCGCTGGTGGCCCGCTATTTTGCAGGTTCAGGGACGCCATTTCTTCCTTTATTTCACTTGAATCGCCCGTTACTGGGGATTTTCCACGGGCGTGGACACAATTTCCATTCCGTCCGGAAATGACCTCTGTCCGTTTGGCAAACGGAGCATTTTACGGGCTTATTTGACTTCAGCCCTCTTCCCCACCCCCCTTACCGAGGGAGATATCGATCCGGTACGGTGCCTTCTTCCAGTACGCTTCCCGGTAGTGGGTGTTCCGGTAGTTGTCCCGGGTAATCTCCTCGATCTCTGCCGTCATGTCCGGCAGGATAGAGAACCGGCGGTACGCCCGCTCGTTCTGTGTCCGTACCCAGAGCTCGCGGAGGACATACGGTGGGACCGGAAGGGACCGGAGATCCGCGACATCGTCCGGGAACTTTTTCTCGATGATGCAGTTGTCGTCAAGCCCGTACCGCACTTTTTTCATTTTCACGGCAATCACCATGGCGTCGCGGTACAGAAAACCGTCAAACGGTACAGACCGGTCGGTATTTTCCGCCCAGTGGTAGCCCATCCGTTCTGCCCACTCTTTTGCCTCGTCCCTCAGGTTTGGTCCCGGGCGTCCTTTCATGATTTTTGTCCTCTCTGGAAATGGCGGGAAAAATTCCCGCGGAAATTTTTCTTTAAGATAAAGGACCGGAAGGTGATACGCTTTCCCATCCGAGGGTTCTGCCTTTCGAACTTGGGGCAACCGCTGGTCGCCGATTCTTTTCTTAATAATCGGGCAGTCCCCGGCATAGCGGCTTTGCCAGATGCCTGCGAGCAGTTGGTGGGACCTCATACCATCCGGTCTTCAGTGTCCGGGGAATTACCTGTACGTCCGGTTCATCTGACCGGGCCCCGCACTTTTTACACTTGTACCCCTTGTCTTTCCCGTTGCTGGTCATCCGCTTGTTGCATGGTGTACAGAGCGGCGGCCGGACCAACTCTTCCTTTGCAAGCGAGACGACCCGCATCTTCTCCAGGTTGATACTCTCCTTTTTGTAGCTCCCGGCCGCGATGATCCGGTCGCCCGGCAGGAGCTGACGGACGACCTGACGGAAGTTTTTGGTAGGCTCGTAGGCCATGCACCGCACAGCATCGCCCCCGTCGCGTATCGTGAACGAGACGTGCCCGCCCGTGCCGGTCTTTGGCGTTGCTGCAACGGTACCGCCGATGCGGTACGAGAGCCCCTCGCGCAATTCGCCGATCGTGCCGCTCAGCAGGTGGGCGTCAGTCCCCTGGTTGGTCACCCAGATCTGCTCGAGCCCCGGTCTCTCGGAGTCGATCATCTGCCGCGCCGCCATCACCCATTGCGGGCTCTCGCCCCGGATGCCGAACAGCACCGGGTCGGGCGTGTGCGGTACGCAGACAACAACATGGTTTACCGTATCCACGGTATCCCATGTATGCGGGAAGGTTGCAGCCTCCGCGTCAAACAGGCTCTGCCGGTCAACACTGCGGGGGGTGCCGAACCGCACCGGCTCCCTGTACACGAGGATCTCGGAGGTCTCATCCGGCAGTTCGCTCGCTACTGCCGCCGTTGCCCCGATGAGGCCGCGCCGGTTCTTCCAGCCACGGTACCGGGCGCCGATGGTATCGAGAATGCTCTCTGCCTCTTCAAGATTACAAAAGTTCGTGACCGTTTTCCGGTAAAATGCCGGGTCTGGTTTTCGCTCCGTGACCACGACACCGGGATTGGTGTTCGCGCAGGAGAGATCTGCGAGTTCTTCCACCAGAGCACACGCGATTGTAAACGCACGGTCCGGGTCGCCCTCCACATCGAGCATGATCGCCGCATTACCCCGGGTTTTGAAGGTGACATTCGGGTTGAGACGGACGAGCCGGGCTTCGCACACCCGCAGGTGTTCCCGGATCAGCCGGCGGGCAAGGAGCGCCCCGAGGTAGGTCGTGCACATCCCTGCCGGCGAGTCCGTGTCATCGATACCGATCAGCATGTCTATATTAATATATGGGCACGCTCCATCCATTTGTATCTACATGTCCCAGGACCGCCAGCTCCAGCTGGTCATGAGCGTAATGATCACGGCCGGCTTCGATGTCTCCGAGCGCTTTACCTTACGTCCCCGGAGTTTCGACCTCATCGCACGCAATGACGGGACGCTGCTCGTCATCAAGGTGGTCTCCCACATCGACTCCGTGAGCGAGGAGGTGGCATTCGACCTCGAGCTCATATCCCGGCTCCTGGGCGGGATCCCGCTGATTGTCGGTGAGCGGGCGCGGGACGCGGAGCTGGAACGCGGGGCGGTGTACGTGCGGTACGGTATCTATGCCATCAGCCCCGCGACACTCTATGATTATTTCGTGGAGAAGATCCCCCCCCTCGTCTATGCATCGCCCGGCGGACTGTATGTCAACATCAACGGCGACGTGCTCCGGGAACTCCGCGAACAACGGAACATGTCGCTTGGCGATCTCGGGAACGTGCTTGGCGTATCAAGGCGCACCATCAGCAAGTACGAGAGTGGCATGGGCACAACGCTGGACGTGGCAATCCGTATCGAGGAGTACTTCGATACCGGGGTTGTCGAGTCTATCGATCTTATCCGGCACGAACCCCCGAAGGTGATGGATCCCGAGCAGGAACAGACCGGACTGTTCCTCCAGAGCCCGATGGATTTCCTGGAACAGATCGGTGTCCGGCTCCACACGCTCCACGGTGCCCCGTTCCAGGCGCTCCTGACATTCGATAAGCACACGATCCTGACCGGGTACGGCCCGGCCCAGAAAGTGGTAAAAAGGGCCGCTCTTATTGGTAACCTTTCCCAGATTGCCAAGAAGCATGCGATGTGCGTGATCACTGATTATCACAAGGAGAAAAAAATCGGCAGGACCCTTGTGATCGGGGAACAGCGCCTGCACAAAATCGAGGATGGTTTTGAGCTCCTCGACCTGCTGGGCGAGTGAACGTGGTGTTCATGCGATAAAACGCATTTGGCCTTTCATCTGGCAGCCGTCCGTTACCCACTTGAATGAATCAGGGAATCAGCGGTATGAGGCTGGTTGGTAATAATTATGCATTTCTCCTGTGCTCTCAACAACTACGAAGAATCGTCAACAAATATCGTCAACAAACCAAAAAACATTATTTGTGCCCAACTC
>JBAVWM010000118.1:0-7622 GCA_049697815.1 Methanoregula sp.
GGGGAGTAACATCCAGAAGGACCATGTCCGTGATCTCGCCACTGAGGATTGCACCCTGGATGGCAGCGCCCATTGCAACGCATTCCATCGGGTCAATACCATGCACCATTTTGTCGCCGACATGCTCTTCAATAAATTTCTGGACCACCGGCATCCGGGTTGGTCCCCCAACAAGGATTACTTTCTGGATGTCATCTTTGGTCAGGTTTGCATCCTTCAGTGCCTGTTCAAACGGGTTTATGCATCGTTTGATAATCGGTTCGATCAGCTGTTCGAGCTTTGCCCGGGACAGTTTGATGGAAAGGTGTTTGGGACCTGCCTGCGTGGCAGAAACATAGGGCAGGTTGATCTCCGTTTCCAGCACGGTTGAGAGCTCGATTTTTGCTTTTTCAGCAGCCTCTTTTACCCGGTTGATTGCCATCTTGTCGCTGCGTAAATCGATCCCTTCCATTTTTTTGAATTCGGCAGCAATCCATTCGTAAATGGCATTGTCCATGTCTGTGCCACCCAGCTGGGTGTCACCGGATGTCGCAAGTACGGTAAAGGTACCGCCACCGAATTCCATGATCGTTACATCAAGGGTACCGCCGCCGAGATCGAAGACAAGGATCTTATATTCCCCGCCTCGGTCAAGACCATAGGCCATGGATGCCGCGGTAGGCTCGTTGACCAGCCGGACGACATCGAGGCCTGCGATCTTCCCGGCATCCTTCGTGGCAGTCCGCTGGTTATCATTGAAATAGGCGGGGACGGTGATAACGGCCTTGGATATCTTCTCGCCCAGAAAGGCTTCGGCATCCCTCTTGATCTTCTGCAGAAGAAATGCGGAGATCTGCTGGGGGGTATACTCCTTCCCGTATATTTTGTATACGTGAGAGGTGCCGATCTTCCGTTTTGCCGCAGTAACTGTCCCGTCAGGGTTGCTCACGGTCTGCCGTCTCGCAGGCTCTCCGATGAGAAGCTGGCCGTCTGCGGTAAACGCTACATACGAGGGGAACATCTTGCCGGCTACTGTTGCCCCTTCAGCTGAAGGAATGATGGTCGGTTTGCCGCCAATCATGACAGCAGCTTCACTGTTGGATGTTCCCAGATCAATGCCGATAATTTTTTCTTTACCCATTGTTCTCACCTGTATCTTCCACAACGTGTTCTGCAATCTTTACTCTCGATGGTCTGATAACTTTGGATTTCAGGCAGTAACCCTTTCCCAGTTCCGCAAGAACGGTGTTCTGTTCCCGGGAGCACTTCTCGGTGCACAGGACTTCATGGAAGTGCGGATCAAATTTTTTTCCCTCACAGTCTATAGGCTGCAACCCATAGGCTGAGAGAATTTTTACAATTTTTTTGTAGATCATTTCCATCCCCTCTTTGTTTTTTTCCTGTTCCAGGGACGGAAGGGCCAGTTCAAAATCGTCAAGAATCACGAGGAGGTCTTTGACCAGTCTCTCGTTTGCCATCTCCGTAATCAGGTCTTTTTCCTTTTCGCACCGTCTGCGGAAATTATCAAAATCCGCCTGAAGGTATTTGAGCTGGTTGAGCCGCTCCTCAGCCTGACGGGTCTGGTCTCCGAGTTCTTTTTTTAATTGCTCACTATCTTCCATCCTGCCACTTCCTTATCCGTACAACTACATTTCCCGCTGTGTGTATTGGTTCAGTCACACCTCGGATGATGCCAGTAATGCCGGATAAACTCACCATAGATGCAGCCCTCGTTATCGCAACGGTTGCAGCCATATGCCGGACAATAAGTCCGGCAGAGGGGAACTTCCGTGAAGATTCGTTTATTAGCGGTTCCGTTCTCCCTTCTAAAAGCACTCCCGGCCAGGTCAGGAGTTTCACCCGCCATATATAATCTATCCGGATTTTCCAGCACAGGAATCGGCCTCACCCGTTCTGGAGTTGACGAAGCGATATAATAGCCTTGTTCTCAAAAATCAGATTTTGAAACAAAATCTGAAATAACCGGCATGGTTATTACAAACGCACGTGTCTTCCCGGCCATGGATCACGGAACCGGTTTTTCAAGAATAATTTCCAGCATTCCATCGGAGAGCTTTTTCTGGAAAAACCGTGCTCCTTTGGGGACATGGATGATCTTTCTCGATACCTTTCCACCGTTCGAAATGGACAGGGTCAGGGTTGTCTTCTCAAGATCGATCCGGATTTGTTCCTCCTTTACACCGGGAAGGCCAATGCTGATATAAACATTCCTGTCATCATCAGTCACGCGAACTGGTGGGTGGAACCCTTTACGGTTCTGGGTGGTAGTGCGTTTCATCGCGAATCACATTCTTGCAATGATGGGGATTATCTCGTTTTCTGGAATTATCCCTGGCAGGTATGTCCCATGCCAGGGAACTATCCGGTACCATTGTCGGCCTCAGCGATTCTTCTGCAGGCATTTTTCCGCTTTGTTTTTCCAGTGTGTGAGTAATGGGGCTTCCGCGATAATCTGTCCCGTGTCTCCTGCCCACCTGTCGTTTTCAACGAATCATGAGAGGATCTCCCTTGCAGGCACGGCATTTTCCCTTGAACATGGGTCATTCATACCCACAACCTCTTTCTTTTTCCGGCTTCTCCTTATAGATTACCGGATATTTCAGAAATTGTTTCAAATTTTGTCTCATGTGTGATCTTCTGCCGGATTTCCGAAGGGGTCAACCGACACCCGGCCCTGTTCGCGGCCTGCGGTCCGGGAGAATGCGCCGGTGCCGGGAGACCTCCGGGGGATTTTGATTTTATGCGAGGATCCGCGGCTGCCTCTGCTCCTTTTCGCTTTTTTTTGGAGAACCTTACAGGGTCTTCTCCGGCCCTGCTCCCGGCAGGAAGCAGAGTCTCCCAAAAGAGGATCAGAAATATTTTAAAATTTTCTCCAGAGCTGTTATTTCCTCTCGGGCGGTGTAATGGCAGTTGCACTGTCTCCCAGAATATGCCGGAAAACAAACTTGAACTCGTCCAGCCGGTTATGAATATATTTTCTTCCGGCCTCTGTCGGCGCGTAGAGTTTCGATTTTCCCGAAGCCTTCATCTCAAGGTATCCTTTCTGTTCAAGATCATAGAGGTACGTATAAATCCGGGCCTGGGGGATGAGGACATTATACCTGCTGTGGATTTCATGGACGATTTCGTGTCCTGAAATGGGTTTTTCCAGGAGCGAGAGCACTACTGGTTCAAGGGATTTTTTCACGACATCATCGATGGTTGCCTGGGGGACAACAGTGACCGATTCGGAGGGGAATGAACGATGGGCAAAGGACAGGGCGGTCTCTTTTCCTGTTGATATGATGATCTTTGCAATATTGTCGGAGAGCTGTTTTATCTGGTGGTGATCGATATCGGCCATATTCACGGCTATGATACCGGAAAGGGGAACACCCTGGTTCTTTTTTGCGAGAATGAGGTTTTTTACGGTAATGATATCGGAAAATTCTTCTGTTTCGGAGAAATCAAAAAAGATTTGGAGCTGGCCCTGCGAGGGATCCTGCGGCAACGATGCCGAACACTTCTCAAGGATCCCGGGCAGGAGATACACCTCGTCTTTTTTTATCCGTCGCATGAAAAGGTCTCCGCTCTGGATCTCTTTTAAGAAATATTTCTGCAGGCTGGACCGGTGATAGGCAAAGAAATTGCGCCCTCCTTTTTTCAGCCCGGCTTCAATGGCGAACTTGAATATCGGTTCTTTCAGGGCTGGATCGACATACATGAAGAGGACAATATCGGTAAAAATATCTTTTAAGAGGACTGTCCTGATCTCCGGCTGGTTAATATATTCCGTCCCGGTCTCATCTTCCCTGTCACTTCCTGTTCGGCGGAGACTTTTCCCGGGAGTTGTATGAGCGGCCTTCCGGAGTTCCTGTTCGGCAGTTTTACGGAACAGGGCAACCTCGATCGCAGCCTTGATCTCCAGTTCATTGAAGGGTTTTACAATATACCCATAGGGCCCGACCTGTTTTGCTTTCTCGATAATTGTATCGTCTGCATAGGACGTGACAAAGACCACCGGGATATCCAGGTCCCCGGTAATGGTCTTTGCCGCTTCAATCCCGTTCAGCTTTCCCGGCATGACGATATCCATCAGCACCAGATCCGGCGTAAGCCGTCGTGCCTTCTCGATCGCATCCTCCCCGGATGACGCCATCCCTGCAACGGTATACCCCATTGCACTGAGGCATTCTTCCAGCTCCAATGTTATAATCGCTTCATCATCAACCACAAGAATCTTCGACATTGTTATGTACCTCCTGAATTGAGAGGGAATTCCACCGTCACGTTCGTTCCATGGTCACTGGTGATAGTAACGGACCCCTTCAGTTGCAGTACAAGACTGCGGATGAGTTTGAGTCCCAGGCTGGTGCTCCGCTCGACATCCACGTCCCGGGGGATCCCGACCCCGTCATCCCGGACAATGATACGGATATGGTCATCCGTCCGGGTTGAGGATACCCAAATATTCCCGTGTTTCCTCCCCCTGAATGCATGTTTGAATGCATTGGAAAGGATCTCGTTCACCACAAGGGCGCAGGGAATGGCCTGGTCAACAGGCAGGTAGATCTCCTCTGCATCGATCTCGCTTTGGATCTCAGCACCGGAACGGCCGTAGATACTGGACAGATCTGCCACCTGGTCCCGGATCTGGCTTCCCATGTTGATCCTGTCGAACTGCTTGCTCTCGTACAGCCGCGTATGAATCTGTGCCATGGTCTTGATCTTCATCATCATATCGGTCAGTATGCTGTTTGTTGCACTATCGGGTGTCCGTTTCCGGGTCATATATAAGAGACCGGAAATGATCTGGAGGTTGTTTTTGACCCGGTGATGGATCTCCCGGATCAGGGTCTCCTTTTCCTGGAGGGATGCAATGAGTTTTTCCTCGGCGTGCCTGCGGTCGGTGACATCCCGGTAGCTCATGACCCTCCCGATGATCAGAGAGTCCATTTTCTGGGGTTTTGAATATCGTTCAAAAATCCTGCCATCCTTAAGTTCCAGCATATCATAGGTCTCACGATCCTCATGAAGGACATAATCATCATCATTATCCTTAAACAATCCGGGATTTTTTACCTGGGCTTTCAGATATCCTGACACCTTATAGTCTTCACCGCTTTGCAGCAGTTCGTCCGGAATCTTCCACATGGAGGCAAAATTCTGGTTATACCGGATTATCCTGCCGGCACGGTCTACGGCGTAAATCCCGTCTGCCGTTGATTCAATGGCCGCATACAGTTCGGATACGGTTTTTTTCACCAAGGATTCCGCCAGCCTGCGCTGGGAAATTTCCTCTTTGAGCTGGGCATTGGACTGCACCAGTTCTGCGGTCCGGTCTTTCACGCGCTTCTCAAGGAGATCGTACGTTCTCCGGAGCGCATCTTCGGCCTTTTGTCGTTCGGTGATGTCCCGGGCAGCGGCAAAGGCCCCGGTGACATTCCCCGCAGTGTCCCGGTACACAGCCGCGTTATAAACAACCGGGGTCACATGTCCGTTCCGGTGCCGGATCTCCAGTGCATAGTCGGTCACGGACCCGTACCGGAATACTTTCTCGTATCCTGCCTTTGCCTTCTCCGGTTCCGTGAAATAGTCCGAGAAATCAGTCCCGATCAGTTCCCCCCGGGAGAAACCGGTGACCCGGATAGTTGCTTTGTTTACGTCGCTGATAGTTCCGTCCGGGTTGATAGTGACCAGGGGGTCCAGGCTCGCCTCGATCAGGCTCCGGTTATATGCGTTTGCTTTGTGGAGCGCCTGTTCGGCCTTCTTCTGTTCCGTGATGTCGATACCCATTTCAAGGATCATAAAGGACCCATCGGTATCAGTGAAGGGGTAGTCGTAGATATCGTAGTCCCTGCCGTTCGGGCCGGTCCAGAACCAGTGGTGAGGCGCACGTGTCCTCATGGCAGTATAACTCTCGCAGGTCTCACAGGGTTCAGTGCGGTTGAAAAGGAAGTCATAACACCGGCGCCCTTCCGGTTCCATGAAAGTCTCCCGGAAGTATTTGTTGGCAAACGGCATCCGGTAGTCGCTATCAAGCAGACAGACGTAGACCGGGAGCGTCTCGAGGACATCGTAGAGCCGATGGTGTTCGGTGTCCAGTGCCTTTAACGCTCCTATCAGTTCCCCGGTGCGTTCCTCAACGCGGATCTCCAGTTCATCGCGGGTTTTCAGCAGCGCTTCCTCCGCCTGTTTTCGTTCCGTGATATCGACCGAGGCTCCCAGCATTGCCTCGTTTCCGCCGAATCTGATCCAAGCCACCGAAGTGGAGAGCCAGAAGGGGGTCCCGTCTTTTCGGATGGCTCTCACCTCGCGGTTCCGTAACTCCCCAGTTTCACGCAGGGTGTTGATGAACGTACTTCGTTCGGCAGGATTAGAAAACCGTTCTATTGCAGGCCTTCCGATAATCTCTCCCGGCCGGAATCCGAATGCGTGATCATAGGCAGGGTTGGTAAAGAGGACCGTACCGTCCGATATGCTGCTGACTGATAACAGCACGGGAGATGTTTCGGCAATAACCCTGAACCGTTCCTCGCTCTCCTTAAGCGCTTCATCTGCCCGTTTTCGTTCGGTGATGTCCTGCACAATACCCGACATTTTCCCCAGACTACCCGAACCACCGGGACGGTGTCGGCCGGCCGCCCAGATCCAGCGGGTCTCACCGTCATTACGCCGGATCCGGCACTCGAAATTCCAGTCGCCACCCGTCCCTATGGCATGCCGGAATTTTGCATCCACTAAATCACGGTCCTCCTGGAGCACGTGATTGAGGAATATTTCGTATGTCCACACCGGGAGGGGCTCGGCATAGCCGAAGATCCGGTCATGTTCGCCCGAATGGAAGGCCGTATGGTCCGCCAGGTCCAGGTCCCATGCCCCGGTCTGGCTGGTCTCCAGCGCGAAGCGCATCCGCTCTTCGCTCTCCCGGAGCGCTTCTTCTGCCTTCACCTGTGAAGTGATATCAATCGCTACCTCACCGGCCCCGATGACCCCACCGTTGCTGTCATGGATGGGGGTATGAAGTCTATTGTAGATTTTCCGGTACTGACCGGGTTCACCAAAAGCAAGTTCTTTACTGGTCCTTTCCCCCTTGAGAGTACGACTCCATTCTTCAAGAACAATCCTCTGTTGTTCCGGCAGATCCCCGAATAACGCGAGCATGTTTGTTCCAATCGTGATATTTTTCCGGGTGAGCCGCTGGATCTCCTCTTTATAGGCATTGTTGAAAAACGTGTAATTGAAATTGTTGTCAATAGCTGCAATGATCACATTTGTTCCTGCTGTGACCGCCTCCAGCAATTCATTCGCATGGCGCAGATGCTCCTCTCTCTCCCGCAGGACTTCTTCGGTCTTTTTGCGCCCGGTGATATCCCGCATATAGACATCGACCGTTCCCTTCCGGCCCTGCATAAAGACCTCGTACCACCGGTTGTTCAGGGGCGACTGGGCCTCGTAGTGCTCGAGAGTATTCTTCCCGGCGGCATCCAGGTAATGCTGATGGATCCGGGTCCCGACAAGGTTGGGGTAGAGATCCCAGATTACCCTGCCGATCAGCTCCGCGGCCGGCCTGCCGAAAGGTGCCTTCTCGGCGGCAGGGTTCACGATGGTGAAGCGCCATTCTTCATCCAGCGAATAGAACG
>JBAVWM010000119.1:0-15566 GCA_049697815.1 Methanoregula sp.
GATCAGAAGAAAAGACCTGAACAATTCCCGAATCTGATCAGTTACCATCAACAATTTTTGAGAACGGGATATTGCCTGCACCGATCTCAGTTTTCATATCGATCCCGTGCTCCACACAGTTCCCGATGTAATTCAGTCCACTGAACGCGACAATGGAGAGCCGGAACGGGTTGCCGGGAAGGTTAAAAACCTGGCTGCCCATGCTCACCGGGAAGACAAAACCGCAGGTATTCATGAGATGGATGGTCTCCTCTACCGATTTTTTTGCTGCACTGGGCACTTCGCGGACATTGGCAAGGGCGATCCCTGTTTTTGACCGGGCAAAGCTGGCAATCGATGTCAGGCCCGATGAAATGAACAGTTCGAGGGGATCGATGGTTGTTCCCCGGTAGCCGATCAGGTCCCTGAATCGTTTCGGGGTCCCCTGTTCGATTTCCAGTCTGCCACCAAAGGCCATTTTTACCGGGATACCTTTTCGCTGGAATACGCCGTCCATGGAGATACTGCATATGGAGATGAAGCCGACAGATCCCGGGGGAACACGGGGATCGCGGTCGACGACCCGGTAGGAGGAAAAAAAGCCGCATTCCGCTTTTATTACCTCATCGAAAGCAGATTTCGCCGGTTCAAAAGATGCTTCGGGAACAATGGACAGGTTATAGACAACATCCCCGGTACTGGTGGCGGGGTCGAAAGTGCTCCGGTACGCCAGTCGTTCAAGCTTTGATATGATGAACCCAATCCGGTCATCGACAAGGGCGTTATCGGTCTCCTGCCTGCCCTCGGGAGTGAGGATCCTGCCCTGATTGCCGATCTTCTCGGTGAATCCCATGGTGTCGAGGTAGCTGAGATAGTACTGGACCGCCCTGTCACTCAGGACAAAACCCCGTTCTGCCATCAGCTCCGAAAGCCGTTTTGCCCCCATCGGTTCCTGGTGTTCCCGGAGAATTCGTAATATTTCAATATACTTCCGTTCTGTCCGGATCGTGGTCATTTCGCTTCCACCACGCCGAAACTGTCCTGGTAGCGGCCGAAATAACACTCGCCCGGGTTGCGCACTTCCTGGAGTATCATCTGGGCCACGCGATCATTCATATTGACCATTATCTCCTCTTTTCCCATGTTGGTCAGGCAGAGCGTCAGCTGCCCGCGGAACCCGGGATCCACGAACCCGCCACCGAGAAGAACACCGCGTCGCCCAAATGACGACCGGCACCGGAGCGTACCGGCAAGGTCCATGGGAAGTTCAACCCATTCCATTGTCGGCAGAAGCGTGCTGGTCCCATAGGAAAGGCAGGTTTCATCGGCAGCCCGGAGATCGTACGATGCCGGCTGCTGGCTTTCGCGGTTATAAGGGCGGATCACAAGTTTTCCCGGGACGTCTTCCTGACCAAGACGGCGGACCATCTCCGCTGCAGATAAAATCATCCAGTAGTTTATCGGTAGAAAATACTTAATATCTTTTGATGTAAAGATGAAGAGCAGGATCCATGGGGTAGAGGATATCCTCTTGGGCTTCGAACCCAAGGACGCGGGTTCGATTCCCGCTGGGTCCGCTGGGTTTTTTTTTTAAAATTATTCGAGTTTGATAAAGGGCCTGTCCGAGAGTTTGTACATGAATGAGTCGCTTTCCTTATTGTCGCGTTCATGTGGACTGTAGACTTCAACACGGATTTTGTAGCTGCCCAGGGGTAATGGGGCCATAGAAAGAATATATGTCCGGACTACATCGTTCAAGGGACCAGCCCCCACGGGTCTTTCCCCAATGAGTACTCTGGGATCGCTATCATGGATATAGTAGATTTTCTCGGTCACCGGTTCCGTGCCGGTATAATTGATAGTCCATTGAATGGGGAATTCCATGAACAGATCCCCCGTCCCATCTGTCCGCCACGGTTTGGAAACGGATAGATTCTGGTTAATGAAGGGACTCGATGGCCCGCCCGGGGTTGCGGTAAAGGCGGACTGGTTGACGAGCGACAGGCAGGATTGCGGAGCGTTGGGATCTTTGGGATCTTTGAAACATACCTGCGAATTGGGGCCGAACAGGGAATAACTCCCATTTTTAAGCACCCGGAAACGGATATTCGTCTCCCACGTTTCGCCGAGTTTGATCGTCCCCATTTTGAAATTCAGTGTACGGGCGGTATTCCAATCACTCGTCTGGTTGATTCTTAAAGGACCTGCTTCGGTATACGCGGGATCCGGAATTAAGTGAGAGCCGCTCTGATTATATTTATCGATCATCGTTGAGCCGGGCGCTTTTACGGGCACGGTATCCGCGATATATTCGAAGGCATCTCCTGATACATTGCCATTGACAGCGATCTTGTTAAAGTCCAGGGTTACAGATGTATCAACACTGGCGGTGTTCTGGAGTTCCCCGGCAATCTGGGTATAGATGCCGGCAAGCTCGGCGGATGTCGAGGCATGGTAATATTTACCGCCGGTCTTGTCTGCCCACGACTTCGTGTGTGTTTCTTCGCACGCGAAATATGGGGCGCCGGGGTCCTCGATCAGCACGGAATAAATCCGTATGTTATTAGCTGCAGCCCAGCCAACAACACTGGTATCGGAGGTAATACCATCTTCCGTCCAATTCGCGCGCAGACCTTGATCATAACTCTCACACGACACACTGGTAACTGCATCCGGATCACCTCCGTCGGTCCACCAGCCATCCGTTACAATAAGAATTGCCTGTACTGCACCCGGCCGGGGGTTTGTCAGGAGTAATTTTGTTGCATTGTGCAGGGCTTCCCGGGCCGGGGTTCCGCTTTCCGCTTTGTAAGTGCCGAGTATGCTATCCACCTTCGATCGGTCGTATGTCATACCCAGGTCAATCGGGGCATACGAATTGCCGCACTTAGTAAAGGGGCTGGGGGGGCTGCACTCATGCGTGTTGTAAACCCCGAACGAAACGAGACCGATCCTGTCCTGAGAAGACATCAGGGCATTGAACGTCTTACCGGCAGTCACCGCATCGGCCATCTTGGTGCCTGTTTTCATAGTCAGCGACCGGTCGGTTGTAATAACCATATCGATCGCTTTCGTATAGTACCCCCATCCCTCACCTGTGAGTTTAAGGTTGATATCAACGGTCTTACCCACCGTAACCGGATTAGGAGAGATGTTGGTCACGACACTCAGGTAGGGATAGTTTTTCCAGACAATCGGTATGCTTTGGGATACGCCGTGCCATGTTGCGGTAACCGTTGCATTGCCGGTTGCCGTTGCTGTATACCCGGTCTCGCCGGGTAATTTAAACGAACCGGGGTATACGTTCACCGTGGCGATACCATAGCCGGGAGAGGAGGTTTTGGTAGTTGCGCTGATACTCGTTTGCGCATCTGATTTCGAGAACGACGGGCCTTTATCTGCACAGTCAGCACAGTCATACAAAGGTGAAGAAATCTCAAAGGAAACTTCTTCATTACCGGCTGGGTTGCCGAAGTCATCGATTACTTTTGCCGACACGACTGAATACATACCCGGATTCGCATCCAGGCTTGGCATGTTCTGCGGACTTGCTGACAAATCAAGATTTGTGGGCTCGGCATTGACGAAATGGAGGATCTCTGTTGTCGTAACGGCAGTATTATTTACCGCGGTTGCGGTGATATACCAATCACTGACAACGTCCTTGGGGCCGTAGTATGTCGATACCTGCCCGTTCCAGTCCGTTGTGCGCAACAACTGATTCTCGGGTGTACCATCATCAAACGTTGTATTAATCCAGATTCCCTGACCCTGTGTCGGATTCCCATATTCGTCATACAGTATATATTGGATTGTGAATTTTTTTGCAGGGTCGGTGGACGCTTGAACCTGTGGCTCGGAACCCTTGAGAGGAGAATAGACAGCTGCTATAGAGAAAGGAATACCCGTCGCCACTCCTTCGATGGTTTTATACTGGTTGCCCATGCTCCCGACCCGGTCCATCATGACCATGTTGATCCCGGGTTTCGAGGCAAGGTGCACCATAAGCGATATGTGGCCATTGGGGTCAAGCGTCTGAGAAATATCGTGGGGATACGCGGATCCGTCTACAAAACCGCCGTCATCAGATCCGGGACCGTGAACGTGAAGGGTGACCGTATGTATCTCACCTGATTTCCGGCTGTCTATTGGATTATCCCACCGGTCCTGCAGATAGGCATCGAACGGCACATTTGTTTTTACCGTACCGGTCAACGGGTAGACAAACTGTGCTTTGTAGGGGCTGTCATGGTCAATGTTCTGTTCGAAGTTCAGAGGGGCTGTAGAGGTATATAATGTCGGTGGGGTCGTTGCATCATCAGTCCACTGAGCACTGGCGGTAATTGTGGCAACACCGCTCCTTGTTTTGACCTTAAAGGTCCCGGCTGCATTACCGCTCGAATCCGTTGTTGCCGACGGGGATGAAAAAGACCCGTGATCAGAATCAGCGTTGAACGTTACCGTGGCACCTGGAAGTATTTCTCCTGAAGTAGAATTCTTGACGTTCGCGGTGATCGTTGCCTGATCCACACCGTTTGCAATAAGCCATGCTTTATCGCTGCTGATCGTCAGAATGAACGGATCAGCAGATGCCATTCCTGTCAGGAACAGCAATCCAATAAGGACACAAATCCAGGAATTTACTTTCATACCCAACAACCCTGAAAAATGTACTGGTACGTTTGACTATATAACATATTTCCATGGGTAAAAAAACCTTATATCGGTGTTATTTTTAGGATATAAACGATTAAAATAACAAAAAAAATTAAATTTCATTCCTCCTCATGATATGGTGGCCCGGCTTTCTTCCGAACATCCTGAAGAGAGCAAACAGGACCAGAACTACGATTGCAACGATGACAATTATTCCCATAAAACCCCAGTCCATAGTCTTTTCAAGACTGATAGTTACGGATGAGGTGGCGTTGCCCTGAAGGACCTGTTTTTGTACCGAGGCTGACTGGTAACCATCCTGGGAGGCCGTGATGTTATAGATCTGGTTGAATTTTACTTTGGTTACAAACTGGCCGTGATCATCGGTATGCCCGCTCGCGGTTCCATCAAGGGCTATCGTTGCATTGGAGATACCTTTTTGATCTTTGTCCTGCACAAATACCGTCAGAACGGCATTCTCGAACGCGAGAGTGAACGTATAGTCATCGCTTTTATTCGAAACGATAATGGTACGGCTTGAACTGACATACCCGGTTTTCCTGACTTCTACCGGATAGGATCCAAGCACAATGTCAGGGAAGGTACCCCGGCCGTACTGGTTGGTTGTCCCCGACAGGCTTCCGTTGATATAAATATCGGCGCCGGTTATCGGGCTGTGGCTTTCATCATAGACATAGACAAATGCACCCAGCGGGGCTTTGGTGATCTCAACAGTATCCAGAGCATCGGTTTCACTGATGGTTCTCGACTCCGTAACGGGGTCATATCCTTCTTTTTTTATCTCAATGGTGTACATCTTGCCGCGGCCTATGGGAATACTCAGGACACCCCGCTCATCGGTCTTTCCTGCAAGGACGGAGTTGAGAAGTACTTCTGCTCCCGGGACCGGCACCTTGGAGTCCTTATCTTTTACCACGAACGAGTACTTGTTTCCTGATAGAAGCCAGAATTGTACTGCCTTGTTTTCCATCCCGACATCAACCGTGCCGCTCCTCGGCTCATAATTCGGAGCAGTGATATCTATCGAGTACAGCATACTCGCATTCACGCCAAATTCCACAACACCGGCAGCATTGCTCTGTCCGCCCTGCGTGTAATTCATCGCCGAGATATTCACAAGAGCGCCGGCAACCGGGCCGAGCGTATCGGAATCATAGAGATTGACTTTCAGCGTTACTGCTTTATGGGTCAGGTTAACGAGCGCGATTGTTTCGTTTTTAGCAATGATCCTCTCCCAGGTATCATAGCCGAGCATGGAGATACGGATACGTTGATCGTTCAAGCCGCTGTGGGAGAGCAGGAACTGGCCGTTGTTGTTCGTCCGTGCAACGTCCTGACCATTGACATAGACAGTTGCATGAGGGATCGTGGTATTATCGATGCTGTCCCGCACCGTGATTTGCAGGTCAACAGTAGCCTGCACTGCGCTGCAGAGGAGAACTACGCACAGCAGGGCAGAAAGGAGGCGAAAGCGATATCTATACATGATAAAGTATCGCTTCCTGCTCATATATCAGCAATTCGGTCTACATCTCGACTGTTGAAGGCACCCGGTCAAGGAGCATCCCTTCGACCAGTACCGGCATCAGGCGGCGGCCTTCTTCAATCGCCTGCTGAAGCCGCCAGGTATGGTCAGCATAGATGGTGAACAGGGGTTCACCTGACTTGACGAGTTTGCCTTTTTTTGCATGGAGGAGGATACCGGCTCCACGGTCATGCGGGGCCCCTGCGGTCCGGGCAAGGGAGATCAGGGACGTGTTATTCATTTCGATCACATAACCTGATGCCGGGGCATTGACGACAAACTGGTGCTCACCGGGAATAATGTCTGTCGATTTAACATTCGGGTCGCCACCCTGGATCTCGATGATCTGGCGGAACTTCTCGAGTGCCTTGCCTTTGGTGAGGATATCGTGGGCCATGGCTGCACCGGTACCCCGTGCCGCTTTACCCGACATCTCGAACGCGATCCCGGCAATGGAAACGCTCTTCTGGATGAACGAGTTGGGTTCCGGTGCCCCTTCAAGCACTTTTAAAGCTTCGATCACTTCCAGTTTTGGCCCTATGCTGTGTCCTACGGGGATATCCCCGTACGTGAGGGCACATTCGACTTTCATGTTGAGACGTTCGCCGAGCTCGATAAATTCCCGGGCGAGTTTCCTGCCCTCCTGCATGGTCGGAACCTTCGTATGCAATCCCACCGGAATATCGATGACGACGAGGTTGGCGCCGACGGCATATTTTTTTGCCATGACACTCGCCAGCATCTGGCCGCGGGCATCGATCTTGAACGGGTATTCCTGGATGATGATCCTATCATCGGCGGGAGCGATGTTGGTTGCCCCACCCCAGACGATACACCCTCCAATCTTATCCGTCATCTGCTGGACTTCACTGCTCGAGAACTCAACAAACGCAAGCACTTCCATGAGGTCTGCCGTGCCGCCGGCGCCGGTGATAGCCCGCGAGCTGGTCTTGGGGATTTTCAGGCCGCTTGCTGCGATGATCGGGACAACAAGGAGAGATATTTTATTGCCGGGTACACCCCCGATAGAATGCTTGTCAACGATGGGACGGGAAGCGAACTTGATCTGTTCACCGGTCTCGACCATCGCCCGGGTAAGGTGTTCCACTTCATCCATGTCAAGCGGGTTGATGTAAGTTGCGGTGATAAACGCCGTCAGTTCTGCTGCGGATATATCGTCGTTTACGACATCCTTGATGATGGTGAGCGTCTCTTCCTTGGAGAGCTTATTGCCGTCCATCTTCTTTTTTATAAAGTCCAGCGATTTCGGCCGCCCTGCTTCACGGACCTCGATCTCGGAACCTTCTTCGAGATGCAGCTTTTCGTTGGTGATACGGTACACACAGATTGTGCCCTGCTGTGCGATGGTCGATGTGGTCTCGACAAACGCTGTGGCTGTTATACCATTTTTGGGATTGATGATCTGGACACGGTCACCATCAAGCACACCTATCCTGCGGGCATCCGCCCGGTTCAGGAGAACGCCCCGGGTTGCAATATCCAGCGTTTTTACTATGAATTTCACGTTATACTCCTCCACGGGATACGGGGCTCACAGGCAAGAACGCATCCATTTCCCATGTACGTTACCAGCTCCCGGCATTAAAAGGATGCCACGCTTTCAGAAGGGGAGTTCTTGAGGAGGGTGAAAGAGTGCCGGTGAAACGACACGAGAAAACAGGGTTGTTACTCCGGAAGCTGTCGGAAAAAAAAGGAGTTTTAGATGTTAGTTCAGTGCCTGCGCACAACGATGAACGCTACTGCACCAAGGCCGATCAATGCGATCAGCGCACCGTAGCCGGGCGACTTGGTTGGGGTCGGGGTCGGTGTTGCAGTTGCGACAATCGTGGTCGGGACTGTGGTCGGTGCTACACTTGTGACGGTGACAACCGGGGTTGCAGTTACAACCGGGGTTTCAAGAACGTTGAACAGTGCAGTACCGGTAGCGTCCTGAAGAACTGCTTCTTCAGTAACAATGTACTCGTCCGGCTTGAATGTTGAGGAATCAACATCGAACTTGATGCTGTTCATGCCGGTGAGACCCTTGGTGACTTTCACAGTACCGGTTGCGCCGCTGAACTCGCCGCTCTGGCTCTTGTCAGTCGGCTTGAATGATGATGAGTAGACCTGGACGAGGATTTCGTCATCTATCGCGAGGTTGGTCTGAGCGGTGATGGTGAACTTGTCACCAACGTGCTTGTCGCCAATCGGGTCGACACGGATGACGGGCTCCTCGACGAGGAACTGGAGCTTGGTGTAGGTATCGTCGACGTTAGCGTCGTTGATTCCCTGGACAAGTGCTTCAGCTGCGTCGGATCCCTGCAGGCTGCTTGCGCCGCCAAGCTTGAAGACCTTGGTGTAACAAGTAGACCCTGTTGGGCAATTGCTGTCCTTCAGCTGCAGGTTGTAGACCCAGAGGTCGTTGTTCGTGTTGTCTGTGTTGTACGTACCGATGGTGTTGATATCGAACTGACCGTTCTGCATCGGGTGCTGGACAACAACGAAGTACTGACCGCTGTAGAGGTCTGCGGTGACACCCTGACGGACTTCATACTTGAACGAAGCGTCTGAGTTCACGGTTTCTGTTGCCTTGATGTACTTGTTCTTACCAAGGATCCAGATCATAACATTGTTCGGATCGCCTTCGGCGGTACCGGTGATGTAGAGTCTGTCACCCTGGGCAACAGTTGACTGGGATGCAGTTGCTGATACGAACGGCTTCTTGATGATGATAGAGACCGTGCCGTATGCCGCGTTTTCAAGGTGTGCCCTGTCGTAGGGCTGGCTTACTGCATAGATGGTGTAGGTACCTGCATCAAGTGCATAGGTCGAGGTGCCCCACTTCCAAGACCAGGTGTTGTCACCATTGACATCGAGTACCTTGAAGGTAGTCGGGTCCAGGTTTTCGGTGGGATAGTGCCTCGGGTCAGTCTGGCCAATGTTTGCACCATTATCGGGCAGGTTGGGTCCGACAATGAACAGGAAGGTCTTGTAGGTCTCGGTATTGGTACCGGAGAACTTGATCTCCTCGCCGAGGTAGTAGCTCTGGTCGCCGGCTGCCACGATAGTGACTGCGCCCTTCTCGACCTTCACGTCAACCTCGTCGTTCTTGTACGTGCCGTACTTGAGAGATGTTGCTGTCTGCGGCGTTACGATCGGGAACTGCTGCTCGACACGGATGGTGTACTTCTGGGCCTTGGTCCAGTTGGTGGTCGTGAACTCAATGGTCCGGGTACCGGAGGTTGAGGTCTTGATGCGTGCGTATTCCCTTGTACCCAGATACGTGGGGTCAATGGAAACATCGTCACGGAGTGTATTCCCTCCACCGTTCTCGTACTGGTACGAACCGAACGGATAATATCCAGAAGTACCATTAACGGGGTCCATAGCGACGTCGACCTGGTTCAGAACGATCATCGGGGCCTGGTCATCGTAGCCGCCTTGCATGGCGCTCGTGCCCTTGACCCAGACGTAGTAGTACGTAACGGGTCTGCCGGTAACGGTGACCGAGAATGTCTTACTGCGGACGACTGAGTCCTTGTTTGCCTCGATCTTCACCGAGTCAGAGACCAGGGTGACGGTGTAGGACTGGGAAACAGTCTTGCCGGTGTAGTCTGCGCCGCCCTGCTTGTAGTTGTCCTTCATCTTGTTGAGCTTGGACTCAGCGGAGATGGTGTAGGTGCCAACCGGGTAGGCGTACTGGAGCGAGGAGTCGAGTGCCCCGGTGTCCCATGCGTGACCATTCGTTGGCCGGTTATCAGCGTTGACGGTGACCACGTTAGAGGTTCCGGTTCCCCAGAAGAACGGCTGGGTGTACACGAAGTTCTTCAGAACGGTGTACGGGCCGGCCATTGGCTGGTCTGCGGAGTTGTTGTAGAGTTTGCCGAGCTGGGCGTTTGATTCATCCTTGACTTTAAGGTCGATGAAACCGTCAAGTGCCGGATCCAATTTCGCCGAGCCGCCGCAGAGTGGGTTTTGTCCAAACATCGTATCCCAGTTAGCGGGCGCCGGGATAAAGTACTCGTCATCAAGGTAGAACTGTCCTGGGATTGCAGATGCATTGCCTGCAAAACCTGGATAGGCCGGATTATAGAGACCAGTATCAAGGTAGACCGACGTGCTTGTTATCGTGTAGCAACCTTCGCTGGGTGAGGACATCCAGGTTGCCCATCCGACCCAACCAGTCATGTTGGTATACATAGTGTACGGAACAAGTCTGGTAGTACCACAGGCTGCACAGGTTAATTTTGAATGGGTGCCTTCTGTTAAGTTCATGAAGGGAGGCTTCGAGCAATCATATCCACCCTGAGGAAGCCAGATGGTGTTATCGACAACGTTGTCGCGGTAGTTGGGGTCAACAGCCGGGTACATGTTGGTGTCAATCCGGAAGCCGAGCTTTTCGCCCTGCGGAACTGACTTACCGGTCACATCGTTGTTCGTGGTGTAGTCCCAGATCCTGATATCAAGGGACGGGTCCAGAACGGTGAATACCAGTGATGCGACGCAGCCTGCTGCAGTACATTTGCAACTCGGGTGTGCATCAGTTACCGAAGCTGGCAGGTTATACGCCTTACCGTTCGTGTCAACCAGATACCAGTTGCCGGTGTAGCCGACAAAGTCTGAGGGTGCAACCGTAAGGGAGCGGTACCTCGTGCTGAGGTCGATGGTCTTTGACGGTGCAGAGTTGTAGATATCTGCTGCCGATGCCCACCAGCCGATAGTGGTCAGGACGGGCTTCTGGCTCCACTGTGCGCAGTCAATCAGGACCCCACAGGAAGAGCCGTAATACGCACCGTTCAGGGCGTGAGTGACGTTGAGTCCCTCTTCGCCTATGAAGATAGTTGCACCCTGGTTGATGATCGTTCCGTTTGCAAACATAGGCGCTGCCGATACCGGCATGACTGCCATGAGGACAAACAGAGCGATCGCAACGAGTGCAATAGTTAATCGCTTAGTCATGTGTTCATTTCCTCCAAAGTTACATCATACATTTCAAGCCGCGAACCGCTTTCGACAAATGCCGAATAACGATTCTGCGAGCCCCATACTCCGTTTAGACGGAATATGAAACAGTATTTGTAAAAGAGCTAATATATCCTTTGTGGTTGTTTTTCAGGGCGATTCCGGGCGTTATTTCAAGTCATTTTGCTGATTGAGGCAGTATAATTGGTTTTTGCACCATGTTGGCAGCATCTCTGCAGATCGCCTTTTCAGATTTCCATATACCGAATTTCCGTACATCGTGTATATATGTCGCGCATGGTGTTTACGCTCATATAGTATAGGTATTGCACAATGATGTACATATTGTATCATTGAAAATCCTGCCGGTCTGGGCAGGTTTTCCCATGCATCCTCATGGATCGTTTTCCCGATTCTCCTGCGGTCTCTCCCGCACTGCATCCGGGGTGAACCGGATGTGCAGCCACAAATAATGATGCCATAAGGAAGGATTGCCCGGCGATCCCGGTCCGGCGTTCAGTAAACCCCCTGAATTAATCTCCTCATCATCACGCGTACCGCATACTGAGATACTTAGGAAGATGACATTCCCAAACCCTGGACGTAACTTACCTGCGGTAAATTCAACAAATATACTAGGTACCATTGCCCAGCATTAGGTATGAGAATTATCCGGGCACCAAGCATCGGCCATGCGCACGAGCTGGTGATCAAGATGATCCTGGAGAAGGGCTGGGCCCTCCGGACCGAAGATGCCGAAGCCACCGTTGAATTCGAGGAGATCGCCATGCAGGTGGATACCCCGCTCGCAGAACCGATGGTAAGCCCGCACTCCCGGTTCCAGCAGAAGTTTGTCGAACAGTATGCTAAAGACCTGCTGCAGGGTTCCCACGCCGTATTTGAATACGATTATCACGGGCGGCTCTTTGACTGGGGCGAACGCCTTGTCGCAAACGGGCAGCCTGTACATATCGATCAGATTGCCTATATTACTGACAAGCTCAGGGCATCACCGAATACGAGGCGGGCAATCGCCATCACCTGGAACCCGGTCATCGATGAAAAACTCGATGACTGCCCCTGTCTCCAGCTCGTCCAGTGTACCATACGGGACGGTAAACTGCATATGCGGGTCGTATTCCGGTCAAACGACATGCTCACAGCCGCCGGTGCCAACATGTTTGCCCTCGTCCAGCTCCAGAAATCCCTTGCTGATCATATGGGGTTGCCCTGCGGTACCTATACCCATATCTCGCTCGTCCCCCATGTCTACTATATCCGGGATATGCACGATATCGGACCGTTCTGCGGGAAAGGGAAGTCTATCCACCCGGTCCGGGAAGTCTGCCGTGCCTGCGGAGGGTGTGAGCGGGCAAAATCCGTTTGACCTGCAGGCTGTCCGTCACCTTAATTAAGCAACAGCAGCAAAAAATAAGAGGCACACAGCCCGGTAGTGTAGCGGTCAATCATGGGGGACTCTGGATCCCCCGACAGCAGTTCGAATCTGCTCCGGGCTACTTCTTTTCGTCGTGTTTTTATGTTGGTTCTGGAAATTGTACCGGAACTTCCCTGTCAGGCTATGAGCGCCGGCAGGACACAACAGAGGAAAACTGCGCCGAAGGTGCCTAATCCTCCGATGCTCACTTCAGAAACTTCAAGATCCCGCACCCCGAAGAGATGGGCAAGGTTTCCGCCCGCAATCGTCCCGAGCGTCCCGCCGGCGAGTGCTGTCACAGCGGCGGCCATACCCGTCCCCCCGGAAAGGAGGAGGCCGGCAAGAAGGGCTGTGGTGGCGGGGATGATAAACGGGACCCGGATCCCGACACCAGCAATTTCGCGGGTGGAGACAAAAGAAATCCCCATAACAAGGGCAGTGCAGAGAGCAAGAGGAATAAGGAGGGCTGCCCCGGTAACCACAACTGCCTGGTATATCATGTAGGTCGCGATGCACACCGGAAGAATTCCCCCGCCGAGGTTAACTGAGATCACGGTATCCCAGACCGGTGAGGCTGTAAAGGGATCCACCCGTTCATTCCCAACCGAATTCAGCGGGAGAGCCCGGATCATGTCGCGCTGGATCCTGTAGAGAGGGATGTTCACAAAACTGCAGGCCAGCATCAGCAGGACAAGGGCCAGTGCGGCAACCCACGACAATCCCATCCGGGTAAACGCAGCGCCGAAAACCCCAAGGATAAGCAGCGGGATCAGGAGTATGACAAAGACAATGAGCACCATGATGGCAAAAACCGATAACGGTCCTGCTGAAAAAAAACGGAAATCACCGGCCATGGGCCTCCTCACATCCCGGGTTTTGCAGGTTTCGCGCAGACAATTGCTGCATGGTCCTGGTGATAGGGTGCAAGCCACACGCTTTCCTGCACGGTGAAACCGGCTTCCGTCAGCGCCGCGATGGTTTCATCGAATACGAGCCCGGGATCCTTTCTCACATCAACGCTCCGGGTCTTGAGCATCAGAATGAGATATCCTCCGGGTTTCAGGAACACGCAGTTCCGGATGGCGATAGCAGCCTGGTCCGGCTGGGCAACGTCCTGATAGACCAGATCGACTGCTTCAACTAAAGGGGCATAGATCTCCGGGCGGGTCGCGTCGGCCATGATCGGGATAACGTTCCTGCGCCGGCGTGCCACCTCGATGAGGTCCTGCATCGGGCGGGGGGCAAACTCCACTGCATACACAACGTCAGTATAATCTGCAACATGGGACACGGTCGTCCCGTTCGCTGCACCGAGGTAGAGCACCCGCAGGGACGGTTTGAGGTCAACACCTTTTCCGACATGGTACAGTGCGGCAAGCTTGCTCCGGTACGGCTCCCAGACACGGGCACTTCCGAGCATCCGCTCATTGTAGACACCGCCCTCGCCATGCGAGACCAGTACGTCGCCGATCCAGATCATGCTCCATCTCCTTTCCCTGCCATGTCGATACGGTTCTGCGCCTGTTCCAGGAACTCCGGCACGGCAACCCCGCGGAAATAATCGAGCCGGGCGGCAATCGCAAGTTTTCCCGCAAGCACCCGGGCAACCCTGCCGCGGATATCCCGCGGTGCGTTATGCACGCGCCGGTGCTGGAAGATGATCCCGTGCTTGGGTGAAGGGCTCTGGGTTTTGAGGTGTGCAAACAGGGCCGTCCTTGCCCCCAGAACCTGTATTGCACTTGCGGGAAGACGGGAGAGCGGCTGCAGTCCCCCGGCATGGGCCATGAGCCGGGCAGCAACGAGACCCCCGATGAGGGCACTGGTATTAGGCATCACATCATTTGCCCGTGCCGACACCTCCTTGGCAAGGGCAGTCCGCGTCTCGGAAAGCCGCTCTATCTCCTCAACAACCCTTCCGAGCGCCCCCCGGCTTTTTTCCCGCATGGTCCGGACAAGGATATGGGCCGGAGTTCGCCGGTACTTCCGCGAAAACGCAGGGTGCCGCACTATATACCAGTCAGCCGCACGTTCGGAAAGGATGTTGACAACAGTGTCCATCTCATCGAGCGTCCGTACCATCTGGAGTAACTCCGCGTCCTTCCCGGAATAGCGCTCCCTGACCGAACGCTCGGCAGCCGCAATGCAGACTGCCTGCAGACGGGCAAGGTAATCTGCCCGGTCTGAACAGACACCACAGGCCACAGCCTGTTGCCAGTCAGGAGGGGTAAACGTGTCCATCTGCGTTGAAAGGGAAAGGATACGGCTGACCATGGCATTGACATCACCGGAAACCAGCGAGCAGCGCCCCTCTTCGACATCCCCGAACCAGTAGGACTGCATCAGAGGATACGTTGGAAGTATGCCAGTATAAAACCATAGATCCGGCGGCAGCGCAAGGACGGAAAACGACTAAGATCCACGCGAAACCGAACGAGAAGAGCATCACCGGCACCATGATCGCACCCATGCAGTACATTCTTGGGACGTTCACGAGATGGGGGATAAAGCCGACAGCGGTGGCCAGCAGCAGGATACAAAAGCCGAAGGGGCCCGTGAGGATTATGCTGAGCAGGACAACAAAGACAATGACCGCCCGGTTCAGGGCTTTGCCGTCCAATCCGTTGAGGCGATGGGCCGATGCGGAAAGACGGATCGTGATGACATACGCTGCACTGGCAGCAAGCACGCCGATGACCATCAACTCGCCCATCGACGGCAGCGGGAGCTCCGCGAGAGCAGCCATGACGCCGTTGCGCATGCGGGACAGGGCGAACAGGGCTGCTAGGCCGATAAACGCATTGGCAGTATTTGCCGCACTGGTTGCAAGAATATAGGATCTGCGGTCTTTTTCGTACCCGATCACGGAGGCCAGCACCCCGTTTGCCGAGGCAGTTGACAATCCGGGAAGCCACCCGACAGCCACACCGGCTCCGGCCCCCAGCAGGGAATATTTTATCACGGCCTTATCCTCAAGGCGAAGTCCGCTGA
>JBAVWM010000120.1:0-1741 GCA_049697815.1 Methanoregula sp.
GTGTTGCTATGGATAGAACCGCCATTCAGTTGGTTAGCTGATCCACCACAATAGATGCCGCCGCCAGACGCAACTGCATCATTAGAAAAGATTGTGCCTTCGTGGAGAGTCACAGGGCCACCTTGACTATAAATGCCACCGCCCATATTTTTCGCAGCGTTATTTGAAATAGTGCCACTATGGACGGTTATGCTTCCACGATAGTCTATATAGATGCCGCCACCGAGTTGCTCTGCCTCGTTGCTCGACACGGTCCCACCATCCAGGATGATCTTTTCTATATTCCCGTAAATGCCACCGCCGTTATGTGCAGTGTTATGATTCACGGATGCTCCTTTTTCTAAGTTTAGAGTTCCTTTGTTAAAGATGCCACCACCACAGTATGCAGCATTGCCAGAAATGACGCAATCTTTTATATTGAGTCTACCTTTGTTGAATATACCACCACCACAAACGTAGGGTGTTTGACTAGGATCAATTCGATCTTTAGTGCCGGTTCCCCCCGTAACGGTTATTCCCGTTAGAGTCACGTCGATGTTGGCTCTATTCCAGCCTACAATGATCACTGAGCCGCTAGCCCATCCATCGATAATGGTTTTCTCCACTCCAGCACCTTTTATAATAAACGACTTATCAATGCGCAAGTTCTCTCGGTAGGTACCAGCAACTAGAGTTATAGTTTCACCGGGATTTCCAGCATTGACTGCTTCTTGGATACTGGAATACTTGCGATCTTGAATATAGACATCCGGCTTACCAGATGCGGTGATATCTTCTGCCTCAATTGAAGTTGTTGCTTGGCATTCTCCGCTCTCTGAGTCCATTATCTTTACAGTATCGTCATCTGTGACAGACTCCGGTTTCCTCTTTGGCTCTTCTTGGGCCATCGAAGCTGCTGTTTCTGCTTCATCTCGACACGCGACCACTAACTCGTCGAAGGCTTCCTGCGTCTCCTGTCGGAAGTCCACGTACTTGTAGCGTTGGAGCGTGCCTGGAAGTGTGCAGTCTGCTAGCAACAAAGGAACAAAACGCCGATCTGCATTGGTCTGATCACGGAAAAGAACTGTGCTCCGCTCCAGTTTCACCCAGTCCGAGCCTAGAGCTGCTGGCGAGAGGCATAGCACTTGAACCCTCGATGCTTCCAGCCCACCTTCGATGGCAAGGAAGATATCATCCCCCGGCTTGATGCTCCACTTATCGAACCACACCCGCAGCCCGGCTTCCTTTAACCGCTCTGCCAGCCTACAGACCAGCAGCTTGTCTTTTGAGCTGTAGCTCAGGAATATATCATATGCGAAGCTGCCCGCCATATCCCTTCTCCTTATGTCGGCCATTTTATGATTACCATCGATACCATAAGCGAGTCAACGACAGTGCTTACCAGAGGAATAGAGCTTAATGGAACCGCATCTGGAAGCGCCTCGTTAGCACCGCTATCTCTGCTCTCCAATATCGATTACTGGACAACTTAATTAAAGTTCTCCATGCGCGTTTGGATTATGGTATCGCCTGGATACCAATTCAAGTCGTTCTATGAAGAACTTGGGAAGTATCTTCCATCGAATGCGTGATAGCAGTCGTCAAGTCATCTCACATCGAAATATGGGCAATATGGGTTATTTCTACTATTGACGGAATAATTTAAAGTAGACTGAATATAATAAGGAGTGGTGAAAATGACCCATACGACCCATATTTATTCACGAGGAAGCATGGTTGATCAGCAAACATGGATTACACG
>JBAVWM010000121.1:0-12254 GCA_049697815.1 Methanoregula sp.
CCGGAGGAACCGGCAGCCCCCCTCTCCGCATTGGAGGAAGCAGGACTTGAAGAGCGGATCATACAACTGCTCAAAGACTCCGGGGGCGAGCAGTTCCAGGCCGAAATCGTCAAAGCCCTCGGCATACCCAAATCAACCGTCAGTTCATCGCTCAACAGCCTTCACCAGCGTGGGATCATCCAGAAGGTCAGGAAAGGGCGGGAGAACCTCATCAGGCTCGTACGGGACCTGACGTAAACATCGCACCTTCACGGATGGGTCAGTGCCTGTCTCCCCCCCTAACGCCCCTGCGCATTGTGAGAGCGCCGTAATACCTTCCGGGTCACTATCGCAATTGGGGGGATGCCCCAGCGGCAGGGGCGGAATCCGGGGAGTTCTTCAGAACCGCGAGAATGAGGGGAATTCATCGGAATTCTTTAACTGTGGGGTACGAACGTTGAAGGGCCCGGTGGCTCTTCTCCAGCCTGCGGTTCACATATGGAACCCCAGTCTCCCCAAAGAGTAGCGTCACTGCCGGAGAGATTATTTCCCACCATATCCCAGACTATGCTATGAAAGAGGATAACCGGTGGATGTTGCGCACGGGGATTGTGCTTGTCACGTTGTCCCTCGCGTTGTATATCGTGCTCTACCTGATCTTCCGTGATGCCAGGATCGAGATGTTCTCTTTTCTTGGTAACCTTGCCTTCATCCCCATCCAGGTGCTCGTCATTACCCTCATCATTGAAAAGATGCTGGAGTCACGGGAAAAACAGCAGCGGATGGAGAAACTGAACATGGTCATCGGCACGTTCTTCTCAACGGCCGGGACCCCCCTGCTCGGCCTGCTTGTCCGGGCAGATCCCTGCATCGACACCCTGCGCCAGCGTCTCGTTGTCCGCGACAGCTGGAGGAAGAGCGACTTTGCGGAGATGAAGGAGGTTATGCAGGAGTATTCCTGCGGCGTTGAGATAGACCGGATTGACCTGGATGCCGCACGGGACTTTTTGTTGAAGAACGAGGAATTTATGCTCATGCTGGTCGAGAATCCGATGGTCTTCGAGCACGAGTCGTTCACCGACCTCATTCTCGCGATCAGCCACCTGACCGAGGAGTTAAAGGCCCGCGACAGGTTATCCGGGCTCCCGAAGGATGATACAGCCCACCTTGCAATCGATTTCCGGCGGGTCTATTCCCGGCTTATTCCCGAGTGGCTCCGGTACATGGAGTACCTCCAGACCCATTACCCGTACCTGTTCAACCTTGCCATGCGGAAGAACCCGTTCGATACCTCCGCCTCGGTTGTCATCGGAAATGTGGCATAAACCACACCCTTTTTTACCCCATTTCCTGTTTCAAATTTTGAGGAAAAACCTCATACCTATAGACGATTCCGTAAACTTCTCTTCCTGTGCCAAATATTGCATATTTTGACATTCCGGCAGACAACGTCGACCGCGCAAAGCACTTCTACAAATCCCTCCTCGGGTGGAAGATCGAACCTATGAAGACCACCCCGGACCAGGAGAGAATAGCAGCAATGCAGTACCACGACGTCACGACCGGAAAACCCGGGGGAGGTACGATGAACAGGGGCGGGCTGTACAAGCGGCAGATGACCGAGACCATCAAGAACTACGTGGCGGTCGAAGACATCGACAAAGTGCTCGCAAAAGTGGAGAAGCTCGGCGGCAAAATTGTACTGCCGAAAGAGATGATCCCCGGTGTCGGACTGGTCGCCATGATCCAGGACACCGAAGGAAACGGTATCGGCATCTGGAAGCCGCTGATATAGGGGCCCCCGGGCAGGTCCCTTCTGAAACCCTCATTTTTTCTAAAAATGAGATCCCGGTCGTCACTTCCTGATAACGGCACGGAGCATCGGGTAGATCTCCCACCGGAAACCGAGGCCGGACAGGATTGTCGGATCCTTTGCAATGATGGTCCGGACTTCGTCCCCGGAACCGGCCTCGAAAACTGCCATGCCCCATGCCCCGGCCGGATCGAGGACCGGGCCCATGACAATGACCGTTCCCTTGTCCACGTATCCTTTCAGGTAGGCGCCATGCTCCTGCATGACCTGCTTCTCCTCTCCAGTCATGGTTGCGGCAAAATCCGGGCGGGGACCGATCAGCTTTAAAAAATAATGGTTCATTTCCATGAAGTTTGCTCCTGCAATTCCTGTAGGATAAATACCATGAGCAGGAGGGATATAATACGGCCGATCGGGTCGGGCCGCTTCCGGCCTTCCCCTCTATCACAGCGGGCTATCCGCTGTCGTCGCATTGTTAACCAGATGGTGGACAGGTAAAGCCCGGAATCACCCGGAGGATGCCCGCAAAAGAGTTTCGCGAACCTGGGAAAGATGGTCTTATCAGCAGAAAGGTTTACCCGCAGGTCCCGCCGAAAGGGGAGTATTCACTCGCGGAAACAGCCATTTCCTGATACCGCTACCCGACCAACTCTGCTGGTGGGAATAAGAACCTCTGAGTGACGACACCGGGTCCAAATGTGAAGAATACATTATCATTCTCTTTTCGATCCGGGATCTGCCCTCACGTCCCCGTCCCGCCCGTCTCCACCATCCTGACCATTGCCATCACCGCCCGCATGAACGCCGGCAGGTCCATGGGCCAGCGGGACGTGACCAGGTTCCCGTCAACGACAACGTCTTTGTCCTCCCAGATCCCGCCTGCCTTTTTGATATCGTCCGGCACGCCGTCGTGCCAGAACGAGGTGAGGTGCCTGCCCTTCACCACCCCGGCGGAGGCCAGCGTCCAGGGCCCGTGGCAGATCGCGGCAACGGGTTTATCCTTTGCAAAAAATCACCGGGTGATCTCCTGTGCTGCCGGTAGTCTCCGGACGGTTGCCGGCGCACCCTGAGGCGAGCCGCCGGGTATGAGCAGGAGGTGGTAGTCGTCGGGGTTGACCTCGGCAATGCTTTTGTCCGGCTGCAGGGCATAGCCGTGTTCCCCGGTTATCTCCTTCCGGTCAGGTGCAGCAATGTCCACCTGCCACCCCTGCTCGAGCAGGCGGAAGACCGGGAAGAAGAGTTCCATGTCCTCGAATTTGTCAGCGGTGAGGACGACCGCCATGAATGGTGATGTTCGCTTCGGGAGTTCCATATATTCCAGCTCGCGGACGGATTATAGAAATTTTTGGATGATACTATCCGTCAGGGGGTGCATAAGGGCGTTTCAAAATCTGAGAGGTTTCCCAACCATTATATACGATCCCGTTTACAGCACTGTCCCATGCCAAACATTGCGTATTTCGAGATCCCGGCCGACAACGTCGACCGCGCAAAGAAGTTCTACCACGCCCTGCTCGGGTGGACAATCGAGCAGACCAAGAGCATGGGCGATCCAGCGAAAATGAAGGCAATGCAATACCAGGACGTCGTCACCGGGGAGAAACAGGAAGGCACCCTCAGCATGGGCGGGATGTACAAGCGCCAGATGACCGAACAGATCATGAACTATGTGATGGTGGATGATATCGACAAGGTGACCGCAAAGGTGGAGAAACTCGGCGGGAAGATTATCGTGCCGAAGATGGAGATCAAGGGTGTCGGGTGGACCGTCATCATCCAGGACACCGAAGGAAATGTCCTCGGCCTCTGGCAGCCGGGAATGATGTAATACTTTTTTTTTCATCTGTACTCTCTTTTCTCCCGCACCTGCGGGTCTCAGAATCCCATTAACCGGGGAATATAATACAACCCGGCTGCGATGAAAACGACCCCCGTCACCCGCTGTATCCAGACGTTCACGTCCTGCAGCAGGGTCAGGGTCCGGCCAAAGTGCCGGGCGCTGGTCACGAGAACGAGGGAGGCGATGAGCACGGGAAGGGTGGCTGCCACCGCGAAAACCGCAGGTATAAGGAAAGGATCCCCCGTGCGGTACGAGAGCGGGACGAGCAGCCCGAAAAAAATAACGATACTGATGGGACAAAAGCTGAGCGAGAAGAACACCCCGAGGAGAAATGCCGACACCCCGCCCCGGTGCTCCAGCAGCCCGGACACCCGTTTGTTCATCCGCTCAAGGACATGCGGCCAGGGTACGGGGGGGATCAGCCCGAGCATCCAGAGGCCGGCCACGATCAATACCGGTGCCAGGAGTCGTTCGCCGTACTGCTGGAAAAAAACAGCGATCTCCCGGGTGCCCAGGCCGAGCCAGACGATAAGGAATGCGAGGCCGGTATAGGTCACCAGCCGCCCGAGCGTGTACAGGCTTGCGGTTGCGACAAAATGCCTGCGGCCGAAAGGATCGCCGGCAAGGTACATGACCGCAACAACCGAGGTCGCAAGGGTGCACGGACTGATCGCCATCAGGAGCCCGAGACCAATTGCCGCCAGCAGGGGGACCCCGCTCGTCCCGAGTGTTGCAGGAAGGTCCATAGCGGTTCAGTTACGTCCCTGCCAGTTCCCGGTCGAGAACCCCTTTGAGGTACTGCATGAAACCTTCCTTGTTGTACTGGTAGTACCAGATATCGATGATCTCGGTTGCATGGAACCCGCTCTCGTCATACACACCCATCCAGAGGGACTGGGTGTATGCCCCGTACCGGTGCGCAACCTCACCATTCTCCGGCAGGTTCAGGTCGATATCGAGAAAGACCAGCCTCCCGCTGGCGAGCTCCGGGCCGAAATAGGTCGTGGCCGTCTCGTTTGCGTAGAGCCCCACCCGCTCGCAGGAGTCACACCCGGGGACCGGGTGGAAGAAGATAAGCTCGATTTTCGTCACCGTGTGGTTCTGCAGCGCGAGGGATGGCACCGGTAAGGGTGCGGGACCGGCCGGTACGGTTGCCATACAACCTGCTGCCAGCATGAAGAAAAAAACCATGCAGAGGATGGGTATTCTTATCCCGGGGGCAGGGATTTCCCGGGAGGTGTATGACCCTTTGTGTCTCTCCATACTGAGTCTATCCAAGGGCTCATCCATAAAAAAGCATTCGGATGTGTCGCAGGGCCGTCTTCCAGGATATTTTTTTTAAAACACCGTTCACCCGGGTCCCTGGCCAGGCGGCAGATAGCGGGAGGAAGATCTGAAGAAGTAAAAAAGGGACAGGGAAAAGATCCCCGCCATCATCCCGGGAGGAGGAAATTGGTGCAGGAGGTCTTGCCGCAGCCCACACCAACCATAATCTCGTAATCCTTCACCACAGGTGCCGTGAGATGTGCCTTGGCGATATAACAACCCGGGGGCAGCTTGATGGATTCATAATGACCCGCGGTGATGGTGCCGCTGGCGGCCACCGGGGCGGTGACACAACAGGGCGTCACGGTAACAGTACCGGCTGCGTTCATAGCAACCGTGCAATTCCGATTCCGTATCCAGACATTGATTATTCCATATCCCATAGTCCACCTCTTTATTCAGGTTTCCTGACAGGAAGAACAGGTCCATCTGCATGGAAGATACACCATAACAGCCTTCGTGTTCCTCCAGGACGGGGAGGTTCCGGTTTGTCACTCTGCTCATGTACCGGGCATCCCGGTCACTGGATAATTTATGTATTATAATAAATAACTTTCGCAAGGTCCCGGGAGGCAGGCCACAGGCTGGACGCAAACAACCGGTAGAGCCCGGAGGCTGGACCATTCCGTCTCATCGGCATGCCATTCAGGGAAAGGGTGATCCGGTGGCATGGAGCGCAAACCCGATCGCTTATTTCCCCTTTCACCAATGGTACTGGGAATGAAACCCGCCAGATCCGGAACCCGCAATCCCGCACGGGAGGCTGCCGGAAAACCGTTCTTCCCCGCTCGTCCCTCCCGGGCAGATGCCTTTACGGAGTCGGTCATCCGGGAGATGACCCGGCTCTCCCTGCAGCACGGCGCGATCAACCTTGCGCAGGGGTTCCCCGACTTTCCCTGCCCGGCCGGACTGAAGACTGCGGCATGTGCAGCAGTCAATGAGGACTACAACCAGTACGCCATCACGTGGGGGGCACAAGACCTCCGTACGGCGCTTGCGGCACGGGTGAAGCGCTATAACGGCATGGACTTTGACCCGGAGGCGGAGATAACGGTCACCTGCGGCTCGACCGAGGCGATGATGGCCTCGATGCTTGCCGTCATCCAGCCCGGCGACGAGGTGATCGTGCCGGAGCCGTTCTACGAGAACTACGGTCCCGACGCACAGATCTCCGGCGCCGTACCCCGGTACGTCCGGCTTGAAGACGATTTCTCCCTTGACGAGGAGGCATGGAAGGCCGCATTCACGAAGAAGAGCCGGGCGATCATCCTCAACACGCCCAATAACCCGACCGGCAAGGTCTTTTCGAAGATGGAACTCCGGTTCATCGCCGACCTCTGCATTGATCACAACATGGTCGCGATCACCGACGAGATCTACGAGCACATCCTGTATGACGGAAAGAAGCATATCTCGATCGGGACGCTGGACGACATGCGGGACCGGACCATCACCATCGGGAGTTTCTCCAAGACGTACAGCGTGACGGGGTGGCGGGTCGGGTATGCGCTGGCGGGAAGGGAGATCACATCACGGCTCCGGAAGATCCACGATTTCCTGACAGTCGGGGCGCCCGCTCCGCTCCAGCAGGCCTGCGTGGCAGCACTCAGCCTTCCGGAGTCCTACTACCGCGAACTGGCGCAGGACTATGACCGCAGGCGGAAGATCCTGTACAACGGGCTTTTGAGGGCCGGGTTCTCCTGCCGGCTCCCGGAAGGGGCGTACTATATTTTCACGGACATTGCGGAGTTCGGGATGAGCGATGCCGCATTTGCACGCAGACTCGTGGAAACGGCCAGGGTGGCAGCGGTGCCGGGATCCTCGTTCTATCACGAGGGCGGGGAGACAAAACTCCGGTTCACCTTCTCAAAGAAGGACGAGACGCTGATCGAGGCGTGCAGGCGGCTGGAAAACCTGGATCTGAACTAATTTTTTACCGTCTCTCTCGAAGAGATTGGAGTATATTCGTCCTTTTCTCTCCACGTTTCATTTTCCGGTGATGTGCATCTTAACATTAAGCCACCACCATGCTTGTGGGGGTCGGGCGGTGTACTTTGGTAGACGCACGATCTGTTTCTACGGGCGCCTGTCTGGTCTGGAATGAAGGGATTTGTCGACTGTATATGTTGCGGCTGACATACCATTTGGGCCTCGGTGCGGGAGGCAGTGAGGGTCGCTCCAATCCAAAGTACACTGCCCGACCCCCCTCCAACAGCTCCTGGTTTACCCCAGCTTTTGTATACTGAATATTTGGATTTTTATGACGGAAAAAATGTATCGGGACGGCGATCCTGATGGTGGAATGAATGAGGGGGGGTCGGGCGGTGTACTTTGGTAGGCTCCCAGGGCATCCAGGTCTCTGCTGTTTTTCCGCTCCATGATGGGGGCTGATGCTCCCCCACCTCCAAAATTAATAAAAGCCACCGCCACTTCCGGCGATTCGTTCCGGAACACTTCCATCGGGCTCTGCTGCAGGGTTGTCATGAAGAAGAAAAGTGCGGGAACCTAACATTAACCCGCAGCCCGTGCGGTGAAAATCCGTGTGACCTCAGAAAAAAAGGTTCAGCACGGGTGAGCCATCGCATCTTCCGGGCAGGTCAGGATCGCAGTCACTTTGTCCAGCTGCGAGATATGGACAAGGGCAAACACCTCGTCGCCCGGCTGCAGGATCGTGTCCCCGCGGGGGATGATGAGGTTCCCGCTGCGGATGATAGCGGGGAGGACACACTCGGGGGGAAGGTGCAGGTCCTTTACCGCCTTTCCTGCTGCCACCGCCTTCTGGTCGACGGTATTCTCGACAAGCGAGTACTGCCCCCGCCGAAGTTTCAGGAGGGTCATGACATCCCCCAGGGACATCTCTTCTGCAATCAGGTGTGCCATCAGATCTGCCTGGTTCAGGGGCACGTCCACCCCCATTGCCGGGGTAAAGAGCCACGCGTTCTTCGGAATATTCACCCGGGCAATCGTGCGCCGCACATTAAACTCGAAGCGGGCCAGGCTCGTTATCACCAGGTTCGTTTCGTCCGTCCGGGTCACTGCTGCCACGACGTCAGCTTCACGGATCCCGGCCGCTTCAAGGACCGAGGGGTCCGTCACGTTGCCAAACTGCATAATTTCCGGAGGCAGATCCGCTGCCATGAGCCGGTATTCTTCTTTTCCCCCCTCGACCACCTTCACCGTATGACCATCGGCAAGCAGGAGTCCTGCAAGATATGTTCCCACCTTTCCGCCCCCGACTATCAGCACATGCATTGTCATTTTTTTCACCTTGCTTAAGAAAACTCCATGAGGGATTTCAGGAGCCCCTCTGACGCTGCCATCACCGCGATATGGACCATGTCCCCTTTTAAGAAGACCGAGCCGCCGGTGGGTATAACGGTCTTTCCACCCCGGCTGATGGATACGACCTGGATCTCACCGGCGATATTCACGTCCTGTACCATCCTGCCGACAAGAAGTGGCGGAACCTCGGATTCAACGATCCCCACGTCCCCGCTTCCAAGCGAATAGACGATATCCAGCCGGGAGAAGGTAAGGAGCTCGGAGAGACGCTGGATGCTCAGGCTGACCGTTGAGATGGTCTGGACCCCGAGGCGCCGGTAGATCTCGGATTTGCTGGGATCGTACATGCGGGCGATGACCTTGGGGACCCTGAACATCTCCCGGGCCAGCCGAGCTACGACAAGGTTGATGCTGTCGTTTGGCGTTAATGCTGCAAGGGCATCCGCCTGCTCGATCCCCCCGCCGGTCAGTACCTCCCTTCCGAGGGCATCTCCGTGGAATGTCGGGCACTTAAAGCCGGGGCCCAGCCGTTCAAACGCTGCCGGATCGTTGTCTATTACCGTTACCTGATGACCGGACCGGGTCAGGAATACAGCAAGTCCCGCCCCCATCCGTCCGCACCCGATTATCATGATCTTCATCATCATCACCCGATTAAGAGAGACGGTTTTCTCCTGGTGTCCATCCACCGCCCGATACCCTTCCGCAGCTCTTCGGCAACCAGCAGTACCGGTGCCCACGCAAAGAGGAACAGCCAGTTCTCCGGAGGGAGCGGGGCAGTGCCGAAAACCTGCTGGAAGACCGGCACGTACACGATCAGGCAGATCAGGATGAGCTCGGTGGCAATACCAACCCAGATCAGCCGGTTCGAGAGGAACCCGATCGTAAAAATCGAGCTCCGTTCCGTTCTCTGTGCAAGGACATTTCCTATCTGCGTGGTCACCACTGCTGCCAGAGTCATGGTCGTTGCCGAGAGGTAGAGCGTCCCCTCGGCAGGCAGGTTGAGGAACTGGCCCCAGTACCCGCTTGTCCAGTAGGTCATAAAGAAGGCGGACATGGCAGCGATACTCTGGATGGGGCCAAGCCAGAGGTATGCCCGGGCAAGCAGGGCCGGTGTTATGACGTGTTCGTGCAGGTCCCGCGGTGGCTTGTCCATCACCCCGGGTTCCGGCTGTTCAGCCCCCAGGGCGAGCGCCGGGACGAGGTCAGTGCCAAGGTCGATGGAGAGGATCTGCATGATATTCAGCGCGAGCGGGATCCGTCCCCCGGAGAAGGCAAAGAAGATGAATGGCACTGCTTCCGGGGTATTGCTGGTAAAGATATACGTGGTGAATTTTTTGATATTCGCGTACACAGCCCGGCCCTCCTCAACGGCATTGACGATCGAAGCAAAGTTATCGTCAGTCAGGATCATATCGGCAGCTTCTTTTGCCACATCCGTGCCGGCAATACCCATGGCAACCCCGATATCGGCTTTTTTCAGGGCCGGGGCATCGTTGACACCATCACCGGTTACCGCCACAACGTGTCCCATCTCCTTAAGGGTACTGACCACCCGCAGCTTATGTTCAGGGGCAACCCGGGCAAAGATCACCTCCCCGTCAAATACCCGTCGGAACTCGTCGTCACCCATCAGCTCAAGTTCACCTCCCGTGATAATCCGGGGGTTATCCCCTTTGATAATGCCGATGCGCCGGGCGATACTCTCCGCGGTCAGCCCGTAATCCCCGGTGATCATGACGACCCGGATGCTTGCCCGGTGGCACTTTTCAATGGCAGCCGCCACCTCCGGGCGGGGTGGATCCATCATGGCAACAAGTCCAAGGAACGTCAGATCCTGTTCCACCGCTTCAGGAGAGAACACCAGCAGATCCGCCGGAAGTGTCCTTGCGGCGATTGCCAGCACCCGTAACCCTGCCCGGGCATAGGCATCATTGGTTCTCATGATCTCTTCCCGCTCCTGTCCGGTGATTTCCTGGACCGATCCATCCGTACGGATCCTGGTACAGAGTGCCAGCACTTCTTTTGGCGCTCCCTTGAGATAGAGGGTCCGTACGGTCCCGGAGTGGTGGATGGTGCTCATCCGTTTCCGGCGCGAGTCGAATGCAAGTTCCCGCACCCGCGGGTTCTTTTTCGATTCCATATCGGGGTCGATCCCGGCTTTTTTGGCTGCAACCTTCAGTGCTGCCTCTGTCGGATCACCGATAATCTTCCATGCAGTCACAACCCCTGCAGGAGGCAGCAGGCGGGCATTGTTGCACAGGCCGGCAGCGGTGAGCAGGAGACGCAGGTCATCCTGAACCCCAGGGGGAACCGTGGGAGGGTCGGCATGGATCCTGCCTTCCGGTTCATAGCCGACGCCGCTGAGCGCAAGGTTCCAGCCCGGCAGCCAGATGTTCCTGACCGTCATCTCGTTCTGGGTGAGGGTCCCGGTCTTGTCCGTACAGATAACTGACGTACAGCCGAGCGTCTCCACTGCCGAGAGGCGCTTGATCAGCGCATGCCGTGCTGCCATCCGCTGGGATCCCCGGGCAAGTGACAGCGTTACGGTGGGAAGCATGCCTTCGGGAACGAATGCGACGATCATGCCCAGGCCGAAGATGAAACTCTCGGCCATCGTGACAGGTGTCATCGCCACCATGAGGAGGAAAAAGAGCATGCCGACACTGATTGCAACAAAGGTGACCACCCGGGTCGCACGGACAAGCTCTTTCTGGAGCGGGCTCTGCTCGTCCTCAAGCGTCTGGGTCAGATACGCTATCCTGCCAAGCTCACTCTCCATCCCGGTAGCAAAGACCACTGCTCTCCCGGTGCCGGCAACGACATTGGTGCCGGCAAAGACAAGGTTTGTCAGCTCGATCCGGGAGAGTCCGGACTGCAGCACCCGGTCGCTCATCTTTTTTACCGGGTGCGATTCCCCGGTCAGGGTCGACTGGTCGACTTTCAGGTCAGCATCCTCCACGAGCCGTCCATCCGCGGAGATGTGATCCCCTTCTGAGAGGAGCAGCACGTCGCCCGGTACCAGTTCTTCAGCAGCGATCAGCTGCTCCCGGCCGGCCCGGACTACCCGGGCCTGGTAGGGGAGCAGACGCAGGAGCGCCTCGGTTGCCTTCTCGGCCCGGTACTCCTGCCAGAACGAGAAGATCCCGTTGATAACATTGACCATCCAGACAGCAACGCCGAGCTCGGGCATACGGGCAGCAAACGCAACGATACCCCCCACCCACAGAAGGAGTGCCATCAGGTGCGTGAAATTGGACAGGAATTTGATATACAGGGGTTTTCCCCGGATCTTCCGGATAGTGTTCCTGCCGAAGCTGCGCAGGTTCTCCTCCGTTTCCATTGCATTCAACCCTTCCGGTCGGGACTTAAGTACACGGAAGACGTCGGCTGCTGGAAGCGTGTGGATGGTCCGCACAAGATTCGTTGTCGTGGAAATCCCGGGTGCTCCGGTCACTTCATCCCCCCCTGTTCCG
The DNA here is from genome assembly GCA_049697815.1 of Methanoregula sp. GTDB lineage: Archaea > Halobacteriota > Methanomicrobia > Methanomicrobiales > Methanospirillaceae > Methanoregula. The sequence continues at coordinate 11,717 of JBAVWM010000121.1, forward strand.
GATCATTACTGGAAGGCCGGCGTGCCTTAAACAAGACTACACGCGTAGCTCTATATATATTAATTCATGAGCTTGTCCGCTGGTCTGGATGCGTTCAACGCGAGGGAGGGCACGAGAATTGCAGGATATTTGCATCCTCTTTAAAGCCCGGGGCCGATACATAACGGCACACGTGGTTATCAGTAAGATCTGGATTCAGGGAAAAAAGGAACCGGTGCCGTGGTGACACCCGTGCTCACCATATATGCACCCGGTCCAGTTCCCCGCCGATGAAGGTTCGCAACGTACTATCTTCAGCAGGATCCGCGTGCAGGTTCCTCAGTTCCCGAATCGCGCTGAAACTTCTGATGGTGGCCAGTGCTGCGGCAGCACGCTGCCGTGTTTCAGGCAGTTCATCCTTATCCCTGAGGCGGTCGGTCAGGGCCTCTACGGACCGGCCGCTTCTCAGGCTTTGCAGCCCCTCAATTGCACGAAGCCGGATCTCCGGGCTCTGATCCTGGCAGCAGTCAATCAGCGACCGGACCGCACGGGGATCTCC